>NZ_LKDU01000009.1:0-116419 GCF_001401855.1 Pseudoalteromonas sp. P1-7a
TGCATTGCTCTACCTTCTGCATCCATGCAGTCGTAAATGAGAATTTTTTAACGCAGATAGCGACACGTTTAGCCCCTGAAAATGATTAAATATTATTGCGGATTGGTATTGTTAACCAATTTAATGGTTTGGGTGTTTAATGAATGTGGCAGATTTAGGCGCACTAAAGCGCTAATTGATTGTTTTTTGATTTACTTTCTTGAGCTTATACAGTGCTTAGCATAAAATTAAATTACTTTAGATGTATTATAAATAGAAGTAATTAACATATGGAATTTGTGCGCCCGCTTGAGCCTATACTTATTATTGATGACGTTAAGGAAATACGTGACTACCTAAACCAAATATTAACGGAGCTAGGCTTTGAAGATATTTTAGAAAGCAACGATTACCTTTCTGCTAAACCCCTTCTTGATAAAAAATCACCCAATGTCATATTTTTGGATGTAGACTTACCTGACTCTGAAAGCTCTGATATTCTAGAACACATTAATGATAGTTACCCTCACGCGCACGTTGTTATGTGCTCGGGTCATAACACCCTTGAAAACGTGCAAAACACATGGGAATTAGGTGCCAAAGGCTTTATAGAAAAACCTTTTAACGCTAAAAAAGTTAATTCTGTTATGAAGCGCCTCGAACTAAGCGAATAAAATAAGGTCAGTATGCAAAACACTGTTTCGGCAATTATCGACGATTTATCGAGTGTTATTTTTGGAAAAAAACAACAAATAAAACTAGCACTCACCTGCTTATTCAGTGAAGGGCATTTACTGATAGAAGATTTACCAGGTATGGGTAAAACTACGCTCTCACATGCACTTGCTGCTGTGCTAGGGCTGTCGTATCAGCGTATACAATTTACTAGCGATCTTTTACCTGCCGATATTTTAGGAACCAATGTATTTAACGCTAATGAGCACACCTTTACATTTCATAAAGGGCCAATTTTTAGCCAAGTTGTATTAGCAGATGAAATAAACCGCGCGGGCCCTAAAACGCAAAGTGCATTACTTGAGGCAATGGAAGAGCAGCAAGTTACAGTAGATGGCAGTAAGTACACATTACCAAATCCTTTTTTTGTAATTGCCACGCAAAACCCGCTTTATCAATCGGGTACTTACCCACTTCCTGAATCGCAGTTAGATCGATTTTTAATGCGCATAAGTTTAGGTTTCCCTCCTAAAGAGGCTGAAAAACACCTTATTTTAAACATTAAACCGCGAGACTACAGCCAATTACCGCAAAGAATAGACGCTAAGCAGCTACAGCAAATTCAAACCATAATTAATCAAATTGTGATAAGTAGCCCTGTGCTCGACTACATTATTGAATTAGTAACGCATACTCGTCAAAGCGCCGCATTTGCAGGCTCGCTGTCTCCTCGTGCAAGTATGGCGCTTGCCAAAGCGGCTAAGTCGTGGGCATTTATTGAAGGGCGTGATTTTGTCACCCCTGACGATGTACAAGCTGTATTTGCTAGCGTGTGTCAGCACCGATTAGGTCTGCATAACGAATCGGGCGAAGCGCAAGTAAACGAAATTTTAAAAACTGTAGCTGTGCCAGTTTAACGTGTTATTTAAAAAAAAAGCTAAAAAGGTCAGTATATTAGGCGCATTAAAAATGCGTTTACTTAATAAACTACTTAAAAACAAGCATTCAAAGCAATCCATTACGCTGGCTCATAACAATATTTATGTGTTGCCCTCGCAGCTCGGCTTTTACTTTATTATTGTCGCTATTTTAAATTTTGTTATGGGGATTAATTATCAAAATAACTTAATTTTGGTGATGGCTTATTTAATGTTTGTGGTGATGATTATTGCCGTACTGCTTGGTTATACAAATGCCAAAGGGCTAAAGGTTGAATATATAAAAAGCGTTGCCAGCTTCTCACCAAATAAAGGATCGGTTAAATTTATTTTAAAAGCCCCAACACTTACGCAATCAGTATCGCTTAGCTACTCAAGTGATTCAAAATACGCAAAGCACTTAGCGCATGTTACGCCCAATGACAGCTCGTTAATTATTAACCTACCCTATAATACCCGCGGTAAATATCCCCTCAATCGTTTTAAAATACACAGTAATTACCCATTTGGGCTGGTAAGCGTGTGGAGTTATATACAACCTAATGACTCTGTTTACGTTTACCCTGCGCCAGAGCATGTATTAAACGACACTTACAACAATACGTTTGAACATACAACGCAAACAGGCAGTATTAAAGAGAGCGGCAGCGAAGAGTTTGATGAGCTAATTACGCATTTACCAGAAATGGGACTGCAGCGAATTTCATGGAAGCATTACGCTAAATCACAACAGTTACTCGTAAAAGAATTTAGTGATTATAAAAAGTCCGATATTGTTTTTGATTTTAAACAGCTAACGGGTAATACCGAGCAACGCTTGAGTCAGCTTTGCTTTTTAGTGTGCAATGCATGCGAAAACAACACAACGTTTACTCTCATTTTGCCCTCAGCAAGTTACAAAGCAACCAATGACACGCACGACAAGTCACAATGTTTAGCACTTCTGAGCGAATACGGCGGAGCAATTAATGGCTGAGCTATTAAATTACCGGGCAATAAATTTAGCAATGAGCTTTATCTATGCCTGTTTGTTTGCGTTTTATTTATCGCATATGCCCATACTATTTATTGGGGTTTTATCGTTGTTATGCCTGTGGAACGTGTACTTAACACTGACTAACACCCCTAAACCTAACGCGTGGCTTGCAAATATTTTGGCAGGATTAGCTTTAATATTAATGATTTACACCCTAGGTATAGGCGATACAGTAATATTGTTTGTTGCTATGTTATTGCTCTCTAGTATTTTTAAACTACTGCAGGCTAAAACGAAAAAGCATTACCATATTATTGTTACACTTACGTTTTTTTCTATTTCATCGGCGTATTTGTTTAACCAAAGCATAATAACCACCTTAACTATGAGCGCCCTATTTTTACTCAACTTTACGGTATTGAGCTTAATCGAATCTTCTCATAGTTTAAAATTAGCCTCTAAACAAAGTGCTAAGCTGTTATTTATTGCTTTGCCCTTAGCTATATTTTTGTTGTTGTTTTTACCTAAAATGCCCGCTTTTTGGCAATTACCTGGGCCAAAGCTTGCTAAAACAGGCCTCTCTGAACAGGTAGACCCGTTTGACATTGCAAAGTTGTCTAATTCTGATGAACTGGTTTTTAGAGCCCGCTTTGATAATAAAACGCCTGCCTCGCCTTATTATTGGCGCGCACTTGTGCACGACACCTTTGATGGTAAAGCGTGGAAAACATCTGATTTATTAAAATATAATAATCAAAGCGCGGATCACAATGAACAAATATTGGTACAAAATACCTACACTATTATTGCCGAGCCTGCTAATCAAAAGTGGCTATATGGGCTTAATTACGCAACCAGTAATAATAAAAATGTTGAAAGTAATGCATTAGGGCTGTTACGAAAAAAGCAATATCAAGCTAAAAGCTTGCAGTATCAGGTATCAAGTGCAGCACTGAGTAGTGAGCAACTTTCAAATTGGCAAACCGCTTATTACACACGCTTAAATAACCAAACAAACCAACAAGCAGCCAAGCTTGCAGCCACACTTAAACAATCAACAACCTCGCAAAGTGACTTTTATAAAGCATTGCTTAGCTACTTTGCTAAACAAGAATTTAGCTACACGTTAACCCCTGAGCCAATGACCGGTGACAGCACTATTGATCAATTTTTATTTGATAAAAAGCGCGGCTTTTGCGGCCATTACGCCAGTGCAGCAGCGTATATTTTTAGAAGCGCCGGTATTCCCGCACGCTTGGCCAGCGGTTATTTAGGTGGTGAAAAAAATCAATCAAATAATTATTTATCGGTTCGCCAATACGATGCCCACGCCTGGGTTGAAGTGTATATTAATAATCAGTGGCAAATTTTCGATGCCACAGCGGTGGTTGCTCCCGAGCGTTTAAATGGTTCACTTTCGCAAAACGAAGAACTAAATGACGAATTTAAAAGTAATCTTGATTTTGGCTTAGTGAGCTTAAGTAACTTTGCAGCCGTTAATTGGTTAAGGCTAAAACTAGAAACCCTTGATTACCAATGGACTAGCTGGGTACTTGGTTTTGACGAAGAAAAACAAAGTAACTTTTTAAAATCACTTTTTGGTAGTAAACACCTTTGGTTGGTACCTTTAGCAGTTATTTTAGGGCTTGCTTTTAGCTTTGCTGCTTATTTTATTTATTTAAATTGGCCACGCAACAAAAGTAAGCGCCCGCCGTTAGTTGCAGAATTTGAAGCCATTAAGCTCTGGGCAAATAAAAACAACATAACGGCGCCTAGTCACTATTCTCCTAATCAGCAGCTAATATACTTTGCAGAGCAAAGCCCTGTGGCGGCCGCACCTTTAATCGAATTTAGCTATTTATTTAATCAAGTGCGATATGCTAAAAAACCTTTTACTAAAGAACGTAAAAATCAGGCTAAAGATCTGATAAAATTAATTAAATCTTCAAAATAGAGAAAACTATGAATGCGGTTGTTATAGGCGTTATTTTAATGCTTGGGCTCTCCTTAGCCCGTGTAAATGTCATTGTAGCTATGATAATTAGTGCACTTGTAGCCGGTTTAACAGCTGGTTTAGGCATAAAAGAAAGTGTTGATGCATTTAATTCTGGCCTATCTGCCGGCGCTGAAATTGCTTTAAGTTACGCAATGTTAGGCGCCTTTGCAGTGGCTATTTCAAAATCGGGATTAACCCGTATCCTTGCCGAAAAACTATTAAACAAAGTGAATGCACAAGGTGCAGGTAGCGAAACCTTTTTAAGCTATTTTATTTTATTAATTATATTAGGCTTTGCTGTTTCTTCTCAAAATCTAGTGCCTGTGCACATTGCCTTTATCCCTATTTTAATACCCCCTTTACTCGTTGTGTTTAATCAACTACGCCTGGACCGCCGTGCCATTGCCTGTATATTAACGTTTGGTTTAGCTACCTCTTACATGGTATTGCCTTATGGATTTGGTGGCATTTACTTATATTCTATTTTGCATAAAAACTTAGTTGATAACGGCCTAGAAATTGTAAACACACAAGTGCCTATGGCAATGATTATTCCTGCCTGTGGTATGTTAATTGGTTTAATTATTGCGGTGTTTATAAGTTACGTTAAGCGCCGTGACTACAATGCGCAACCGTTAACAACACAAAGTAAAGCTACCGACATTGAAAAACCAAAAAAAGTGATGATAGTCGGTTTATTTGCTGTGATTTCATCGTTAGTTGCACAAAACCTAAGTGGCTCAATGATATTGGGCGGCCTTGTAGGTGTAATGATATTTAGTGTATTTGGCGTTGTTAAGTGGGAAGAAAACGGCGACGTATTTAGTAAAGGAGTCGCCATGATGGCGATGATTGGTTTTATTATGATTTCGGCCCAAGGATTTGCTTCAGTAATGAAAGCAACTGGTGATGTAGCAAGTTTAGTACACAGTGGCGCTGCGTTATTTGATGGCAATAAGCCCCTTGCTGCAGCAGCTATTTTGTTAGTGGGATTATTGATAACAATGGGGATTGGTAGTTCGTTTTCTACAGTGCCCATTATTGCTACCTTATTTGTGCCTTTGTGTTTAGATTTAGGTTTCTCAGTTATGGCAACCGCAGCTTTAGTAGGAACAGCCGGTGCATTAGGTGATGCGGGCTCCCCTGCCTCTGACTCTACACTTGGGCCAACCTCGGGTTTAAATGCCGATGGCCAACATGACCATATACGAGACTCTGTAATCCCAACCTTTATACATTTTAATATTCCTCTACTTATATTTGGTTGGATTGCGGCTATGGTGCTTTAATACTTTTGCACTTATGGTTTGTTGGATAGTTCATTATTTTTAAGGCATGTATTTCATGCCTTTTTTATATCCCCCCCTCTATTGTGAATATTAAATTTATATATTTTTATAGTTGCTATGATTGGTTATACATTGAATTTAGTATGATGTGTTCTTTTGCTGCAATTAAATAAGCACCTTAATTAGGTGCTTATTTAATTGCGAATTTACGCATCTATAGCTTGTTTCTTGTAGGTAAATTCAACACAGTTAACGCTGAAAATAGCTTTTAGAGATTGGTATATTATCCGATGCTCTACTTATCAAAGCCATAAATCATTTTATCGCACACAACCGGTGTGGGTCTGTGGTCATCGTCAACGGCTACAAATGTAAAACTACCTGAAATAGCAGAGTGTTTATCATCTTTATGCATAGTTTCAATGCATATATCCACATCTACCTTTAAAGAGGTATTACCCACGTGAACAACTTTAGCAATAAGTTCAGCAAAAGAACCTACTGGAATTGCTTCTTTAAAATCAACCCTATCTGATGAAATAGTCACTAAGGGCTTACGGCAAAAACGAGTAGCAGCAATAAAAGCTACTTCGTCCATCCATGCTAAAGCATCCCCACCAAATAATGTATTGTGATGGTTAGTACGCCCAGGAAACACAGTTTTAGTAACCGAGGTGGTTGAGTCTTTAATACGCTTTGCAATAATTGCATCACGGTTTGTTTCTGTCATAGTCTCTACTTTTTATTAGCAAGTTTATCTTGCATCAATAATGCTGGGTCTAGGCGCTCGCCTTCCCAGTTAAAACGCCAATCTAGGTGTGGGCCTGTTACACGCCCTGTTGCACCTATTTCAGCAACCTTATCGCCTTGAGTGATAGTATCGCCTACTTTTACGTCCAACTTACTTAAATGTATATAGGTTGAAGTAACGCCATGCCCATGGTCTATAATAAGTGTGCCACCTGAGTAATATAAGTCGGGATCAGCAAACACAACGGTGCCGCTAATAGGCGCATATACAGGTGAACCGGTTTTATTAGCAATGTCTAAACCAAAATGTGGGCGTCGTGGTTCGCCATTAAAATAGCGCTGACTACCATAAACACCCGATATACGACCCTGAGCAGGCTTAAGTACAGGATCTAAAAAATATTGTAAATCAGAGTTAACAGCGCGCGCTTTACGTATTGCTTGCGCTTCACGGCTAATACGTGCGCTTACTTCTTTAGGGGGCGACACATATTTTTTTGCCACACCGGTAATTTTATCAATTTTATAATCACGTTTAGTGATCATTAAATCTTGCGTGTGTGTTTTACCGTTTCTATCTACCCACTCAAGAGTGTGCTTTGATTCAGCATCGCGACCAAAACCGAATACAAAATCCCCATTTTGAGTTAACTTTAATGTTTTACCATCTAACGACACGGTTTTTACATTTTCAAGCTTGCCTGTCACTAAGCCGCCTTGAGTGAGGTGCCCTTTTAGCTCAAGCGCTAATGCACTAAAGCTAGTTGTGGTTACAAGCGCTGTTGCTAAAAGAGTTTTAAGCATAACTAATTGATCCCTTTCCTACACCTTCATAAGCGGTAATTTTTACGTCTTTGTCTGGGTATTCTGCCTTTACTTGCTCTGCTAGGTGCTGAGCAATACATTCTACCGTTGTATCTACGGGTAAAATGTCACAACGAGATTCACTAATAGCCATTTCAAAATAGCCTTGCGCTGCGGTGTAAGCAAAACACACATCATCGCCTTTAGCACTAATGTGTTTAAGTTCGCTTGCAGCGATTTGGTCTTCACGTGTGGCTAAGTAAATATCTTGCCATTTTTCAGCCCATTGCTTTTGTAAGCGAGGCATAGACATACCATCTAAACTAATACCTATTTGCGAGCGATGGCCATGAATAATGCGCTGACAGTTACCATCATGCTTTTTAAGGCCATGACTGTAGTGATAATAAAAGCTTTGGCTGTGCTCTGGTTTTAGCGACAATTCAATTTTTTCAATATTACTTGGTAGTTTAGGTAAAATAGTGTCGATTAAAAATTCAGTGACTGATTCAACACTAATTTCTGGCGCATCTATCATGCAATAAGCTTGATGCGGAGCACTCATAGCTAAATGGTGGTTATCACCAAATGTACAATCGAGCGTTTTGTAAGTATCAAATTCTTGTACCGTGCCATTTAAACCTTTAGCAATGGCTAGTTTGTGGTCTAAACAATCGTCAATTATGCCTTTAATTTGCTTTTTAACTAAGCCAAAGTCTAACACCATAGACTCTTCGTTTAGCTTGCCATGCAACGTTAAGTCAACAATCCAGCTCTCGCCAACGGCGCCGCGTTTGTTACATAAGTAAGAAAAATCAATCACTGTTAGTGAGTTAACAAAAAGGATCATAAACTTCCTTTAAACTGGTTATAAGTCAGGGGTAATTATAATGATTTCTGATTGTAATTGCGCGGTTTTATAGTCTAAAAAGCCGTCGCCACTACTGATTGGCGATAAATCACGCAAAAAAGTGTCTTTTTTCAACTGCTCCGAGTTGTTTGGCGTACAAGTGTACGCTAAAGTACTTGGCAATTTCTAAGCGAAGATAAGTGTTATGGAACCTAAAAATAGCTATACAAAAGAAGATTTGATCCTATGTGGTCAAGGTGAAATGTTTGGTGAAGGTAACTGCCGTTTACCAAGCGACAACATGTTAATGATGGACCGTATTACTTCAATCACTGCTGATGGCGGCGAGCACGGTAAAGGCCAAATTGTAGCTGAGCTTGATATTGACCCAAGCCTTTGGTTTTTTGACTGCCACTTTAAAGGCGACCCAGTTATGCCAGGCTGCTTAGGCCTAGATGCTATGTGGCAACTGGTTGGCTTTTTCTTAGGCTGGTCTGGTGGCCCTGGTTTAGGCCGCGCGCTTGGTGTAGGTGAAGTTAAATTTACCGGCCAAATTTTACCTACAGCTAAAAAAGTAACGTACCGCCTTGATATGAAACGTGTAATCAAGCGTAAATTATTTATGGGCATGGCTGATGGCACAGTTGAAGTAGACGGCCGCGTTATTTACGAAGCAAAAGATCTAAAAGTGGGCTTATTTCAAGATACGAGCGCATTTTAATATTATATATTTATGCAAAAAGGCCTCTATATAGAGGCCTTTTTACGTTAATTCTTTTGTGATGAATTAGGTTTTATACATGTTTCGGTTTTCAATTGCTTCACGCCAACCGCCTAACCATTCAGACTTAGGATCGATTTGCTGATAAGGGCATAGCTCTTTAGAGCGCCCAGCCAAACCTGCTTTAAAACCTTGAGAATGAGCTCTTTCTAAACGATCTCTTTTTTGTCTCTTCATCGGTAATATCCTCACCTTTTTTAATTATAAATTTTGTAGCATTAGTGAAATCTACATTTAATGAATAGTTAATAAAAATGTTAAATTCAAATAGCAAAATTAATTAATTTGTTTGACATTAACTAACCTGCTGATGCAAAAATAATTTAACATTTATAAAAACACAGTGGTCATACCACTTAATTTCTTACTGCTTATTTAATTTACAATACGGCTATCTAACCGCTTAAATGCACGTATGTGCTTAATGTCGGACACACCATTTTTGGCTTAGTTCCCTACAATAATGTAATCATGACAATTTTATTGCACTCTCAATTTTGAATAAAAAACAGTTTAAATGATTTATTTTTGAACAACTGGTATTAGTGCTTGATTAATTAAAGTCGATCGGTCTAATATGGGTTAACACAAAAAAGACTAATTAGGGGTTACTAATAATGAATACAGCTCAGGCACCTGCACGGCGCGGAAGGCCCCCTAAAATACCTCGCGAAAACGCTGATACGAAAGCGCACCTTATTAGGGTTGGCCTAGAAACCTTAACTGAATTTGGTTTTAGCGCAACTGGACTTGATACCATTTTAAAAAAAGCCGGTGTGCCTAAAGGCTCGTTTTATCATTACTTTAAAAGTAAAGAGGCGTTTGGTATTGCTTTAGTAAATGCCTACGACGAATACTTTATCACTAAGCTAAAAAAATACTTAACCGATAGCAGCACCCCGCCGCTTGAACGTTTAATACACTTTACGCAAAGTGCCATAATGGGCATGCAAAAATATCAGTACAAACGCGGTTGTTTAGTCGGAAACTTAAATCAAGAGCTCAACCATTTAAGTAATGAGTTTAAAACCCGCTTATTACAAAGCTATGTAGCATGGCAGCAGCAAGTTGAGCAGTGTTTAAATGAAGCACAACAACAAGGCACACTTGCTAAATCTGTTAATACAAAGCTTATGAGTGAATATTTTTGGATTGGCTGGGAAGGCGCTGTTATGCGCGCTAAATTAACCCAATCAAGCAAGCCCCTTACGCTGTATACAGAAATGTTTTTACGCGCATTACTCACCTAATGCGCATTTTATTTAACCATTAAAAACCGATCGGTCTAAAAGGATATGTTATGAGTAACCCAATTAAAGCTATTGTAATTACGAAAGACGAAAACTACGCTGCCGCGCTTAGTGAAGTGCAGCAAGGTGACCTACCAGATCAAAACGTGCAACTTGATGTACTTTATAGCACGCTCAATTACAAAGATGGGCTAGCCATTACAGGTAAAGGCCCTGTCGTGCGTAGCTTTCCTATGGTGCCCGGCATCGATTTGGTGGGTACAGTAAGTGGAACAAGTACGGATGAATTTAGTGTTGGCGATAATGTAATTTTAAATGGCTTTGGTGTAGGCGAAAAACACTGGGGCGGCCTTGCACAAAAGGCATCGCTTAATAGTGACTGGTTAATCCCCCTTCCTGCAGCGCTTTCGCCAAAACAAGCAATGCAAATTGGCACTGCGGGTTACACAGCAATGCTCAGTGTTATTGCCCTTGAAAAACAAGGTATTACACCAAGTGATGGTGAAATATTAGTGACCGGCGCAAACGGTGGTGTTGGCAGCTTTGCCATTTATTTATTAAATCAGCTGGGCTATAACGTAACCGCTGCAACAGGGAGAATGGAACAAAGCGATTACTTAAAGGAGCTGGGTGCATCACAAATTATTAGCCGCGATGAGCTTTCAATCCCAGGTAAGCCACTTCAAAAAGAACGTTTTGCTGGCGCTATAGATTCGGTAGGCAGCCATACGCTTGCCAATATTTGTGCATCACTTAAATATGGAGGGGTAGTTACTGCCTGTGGTTTAGCCCAAGGGATGGATTTACCCGCCTCAGTAGCGCCCTTTATTTTGCGTGGTGTGTCATTAATTGGGATAGACAGTGTTATGCGCCCTAAAAAAGACAGAATCGAAGCATGGGACAGACTAGCAAGCTTAGTAAAAGCAGATTACCTTGATAAAATCTCGACCGACATTACACTTGAGCAAGTCATTGAAAATGCCGAGCAACTTATGGACGGTAAAATTCGCGGCCGTGTCGTTGTTAATTGCCAAAGTTAAGCAATTTTATCTATTAAAGCCTCGTTATTAAATTTATAATGACATTTGTATTTTTATTAATGAGGCAACACCTATGAGCAACCAAGATCTTTACAGTAATAACCCACTGCAAGGCGTAAAATTAGAGCAAGTGGTTGAAGAACTGGTTGAGCAATATGGGTGGGAGCTACTGCACGCTTATTTGCAATTAAACTGTTTTAAAAACAATCCAGATATAAAATCGGCGGTTAAATTTTTACGTAAAACACAATGGGCACAAGAAAAGGTAGATAACTTTTACCTATACCGTCTTAAAAACTTGCCTAAGCCCGACGATGTACAATACCAATTACCGCCACGAGATAGAGTTATTCCTGCGGATCATAAACCGGGGGAGCCGTGCGAACTAAGCTTTAGTGATGCAAAGCGAATTATGGAAAAAAAGGCCACTAAACAACGCGCCAGAGCACGAAAGCAACGCTCAAACGCTAGTAACCCGTGGGGTAACTAAGTTAACCTCAACTCTAGATAATACATCTATCTCTAGCAGCTATTTTCAGCGCTAACAGCGTTGAATTTACTTGCAATAGGCTAGCTATTGACGCGTAAATTCGCCTTGTTTTCACCGAAAACCGCTGGCTAGAGAATTAAGCTTAAAGATCATCATGATAAATTATGTTGGTGTATCTCTAAACCAGAGTTCAGGTTAAGTTATATTTTTAAAGCCAATGTATATTGGCTTTTTTTAGCGCTGCAATATAAGGGCTTAGTAACCGCGTTTGCGCCAAAAGTCATTAACTGAGCCTTGCTCTTCAAGCGCAACTTTAAATGTTTTATCAGCAATAATTTTATTGTTCAGGGTAAGTGTCATCCGCCAATCACCTAATTTATTTTCAATAGGCTCCCACAGCGTATCCCCTAAATAAAACTGCCAGTCATTCTCTTTAATGTATTCAACGCCTGCAAAGGGCGGCATTATTTCACCATTGTTGTCTGGTATATCAGGGTGATAAATACAAAAGTGGAGTTTTTCCCCTTTGGCTTTTTTGATATTAATTATTAAACCAAATTCAACATCAAGCTTAGCAATAACATTGGTTGTAAATTGCTCAATTTGTGGCAGCGTCTTACTTTTACTATCCCATGTAGAATAAATGCCGAAGCTTTGAATTGACACCTCAGGTTTTGATTTTGCCATTACACCATTCTTTATTTTGGGCTGTTAAAACACTGATTTTATAATACTTACATCTTAAGTAAAATCATCCATTAACATACATACTCAATGTTGTTGTATTTTTGCACATTGCTTGCACATTTAAGATTAAAAATAGCGTCAATTAGTACTTAATTGGCTGTGTACAATGAATCACTCACTACCTAATAAAATTAAACTATTAAAAATTTCGTTATTAAGCGCAGCAATTTGCTCTATTGTTGCATGCGGTAGTGATGAGCAAAGCATAACAACCGCTACCGATGAAAGTACACCTTCAAGCAGTAACAGTACAACAGCAACAGGTAGCAGCTCTACCGAACAAGTGCTATGTGATTACAGTTACAATGAATACAACGACTCTACATCAGTGCAAACCACCAGCTCTGCTGATTGGGCATGCACAGGGACAACACGCGATGTAGTCGCTAATGGCATTCCAGATCATGATGTAGGCACGTTCCCTAACCCCGATAATCCAAACACCATTTCTGAACAAACTGTGAGTGAAAGCTTTACGCTAACGCCTATACAAAGCGATACCACAACCTTAATGGGCGGCCCTCGTGGCGTATTAGGCATAGTACTAAATGGCGTTAAAATTGATGCTGGTACAGGCGGCAGCTGCGATGATTCTGGCGATAACTGCTCGCTTGGCGATAACAGTGGCAACTGGAGTATTGAAGCTCTAAGCCAAGATACTTTTAGTTTTGGTACAGACGATAACAACGCACATGTCCAGCCCGATGGCACCTATCATTACCATGGCATGCCAGAGGGATTTGTTACCCTTAGAGGCGGCAACAGCTCAACAATGACTTTAATTGCATGGGCGGCTGACGGGTTTCCTATTTATGCGCGTTATGGCTATAGCACCGCTGATGATGCCAGTTCGCCGCTTAAAGTGATGACAGGTAGCTACCAGCATATTAGTACAGTAAGCGATAACCGCCCTTCTATCGAAATTTATCCTCTGGGTACTTTTGCACAAGATTGGGAGTATGTAGCTGGCTCTGGCGATTTAGATGAGTGTAACGGGCGCTTTGGTGTTACCCCTGAATTCCCTCAAGGCATATACCATTACTACGCAACCGATACTTACCCGTTTTTTCAGCGCTGTGTGAAAGGCGAACTGTAAATTAGACTATAGGCAAAGTGAGTATGATGAATATACAAAAAAAAGCACTGGTTGCGCTTATATTAGTAGCTAACATGGTTATAGCTCCAGTTGCTTATGCACATTTAATGGTGGCTCAACACGGAACATTAAACGTGATTGATAATCATGCCTTTATAGTTCTCTCGTTGCCTATTTCGGCATTTAATAACCTTGATGACGATTTGAACAAAAAAGTCTCTTTGGATGAATTTAACGCCCATAAAAAGCAAATCCGCAAAATCATAAAGCAAGGCATTTATTTAAACGATCATCTTTATAAGTTTTCCCTAGAAGGCTTATTATTAAACCCTGAAGTGTCGCATGATGATGCTAATAATATTGAGCACATAACGATTACAGGCCGCTATACAGTGCCAGTTATAACTAAGCAGCTTAAATTAAATGTTAGGTTATTTAGTAAAAATTCTGATTTAAATAAATACCACATTACCGCCACTAATAAACAGCAAAAATTGAGTCATCAATTCGCTGTAACACCCCGTACACCTTTTAGCACAGTGTTTTAAACTAACAATTAAGTAGCCAAGGGCAAACTTACAATTAAGCTGACCTTTTTAATGTGCTAATAATTTCGGGTTTTTAGGATAGAAATTATTTGGTTGTTTTTCGCAAAGCGAAAATTCGCGGGTGTTTTTATAAGGAAGCTTCATAAATCCTGCTACCCCCACATCAGTAATATTCACAGCATACTGCATTAATTTATTAAGTAACCGTTTAAACTCTGCTTCTTTGCTTTCATCGAGTAAGCGATAATAATGATGTATTTTCATTCTATCAGGCAAGGCTTCAAAAATAATACACCCCGTATGATGAATTTGGTTTAACTCAAACACGCATTTAATTACCTTTTTAGGCAATTGCAGCTGCTCATCAGGGTCTTTACCGTCTTCAAAATAAGAATGTGGCCGTGCAATTTCATTGGCTTTCATACTGACAACTTCATAATCAAGCTCAGGAAGATTATCAAACTTAAACGCCCCTGTTCCATCTCGCTCTAATTGAATCGTTTTACGCGCATCAAATAAACAACATTTAAATAGCCCTTTTTGATTAATTGCTTGAGCCAGCATCACGGTATTGTTAATAGCATCGGTAAACGCTGCTTTTAAACTTTCATCATGCACAATAAGCGATGACTCAACAAACAACGACTCATCTTTCCAATGAAAACTCAATCCACCCACAACTGGGTATTTAGCTAAGCGGCTAATAGAAGCCAAAAAGGCTTTTTCGGTATCCCCAGTATCAAACAAAAACTCTTTATAATAGCGGTCTAGTTGCGCATCGTTAACATCAAGCAGTTGCTGATTATGATCGGCCTGGCGTAAAAACTGTTTGCGTGAGCTATATACTACGGTGTCAGGCTTATCGCCTTTGCCAAACCAATACGGGATAGCAGGACGCGGCTGCTCTTTTTTAAGCTCAGGCAGATAAGCCTTAGCCATTTTGGTAATGTTACGCATAAAGTAATCGCCTGCACCATCACGTATGGTTTTATTTTTAGAAAGCATGCCATCAATTACATTAGCCAGCTCTTTGGGTAAACCAAGCGAGCTTGCAGGAATGGCCTGCGCACCAAAACGACATGATTGAGCAGAGGCAAGTGCATATAACGTTGAGGCAACACCTTGCTCGTCAAAGCGCGGGGATGACTGCTCACCCGACATTTGCGCATCACCTATAAAATACACATCGCCCATTCTGGCATTAGTAGTGCTTAAATCGCCCGACATTAAATCCATAAAAT
This sequence comes from Pseudoalteromonas sp. P1-7a, assembly GCF_001401855.1. NCBI lineage: Bacteria > Pseudomonadati > Pseudomonadota > Gammaproteobacteria > Alteromonadales > Pseudoalteromonadaceae > Pseudoalteromonas > Pseudoalteromonas sp. P1-7a. The sequence continues at coordinate 15,451 of NZ_LKDU01000009.1, forward strand.
TACTGGCTATAGGCTCGCCATTACTATCAACCTGTGCGTAAACAGAGCTTCCCCAATCAACTAAAGACAGCGCATCGCTTTGCTCATCCCATACCAAGTTGGAAGGTTTTATATCGCCATGTACTATAGGTTGAGGGGTTAAACCATTTTTATGGTTACGAAGATCAATTAACACATTACGCAGCCGCACCGCTAATTGCATAATTTGGTGGGCACTAAAACGCCCTTTTTTTAGCGATACTTTTTCAAGGTCTTCACCAATGGCGCGGGCCATCATTAAAATGCCTTGCTTTTTTATACGCTCAAACGCATAAAAGGTTGGTACGAGCGGGTTATTAATTTGCGAGAGCATATACGCTTCGTCTTCTAGGCGGTCGCGCACACTTTGGGCAAGCGTAATACGCGAGAACTTAAACACCCAAGGTAAATTATTTTCGTCAGTACCAGCAAATACAAACCCAAACGCGCCTGAGCCAATCATCTCAACATTTTTATAGCCAAGTGCGGTCAATTGCTTAATACAAATATTAAGCCATTGACGATGTTTTTTTGCATCCCTGTGAGAGAGCAAATAAATAGACTGCTCTTCGTTTATATAAAAATTACGAATTTCTTTGGCTTTCAATACAGGCTCTTTGTTGTTTGCGTTAATTAGTGAGTTAGCCACATGATTATTAGTGTTATATAGGCAGATTACAATAGCCCGATAGCTCTTTTTACCTATGCTTATAGGCGAGATCACACACTAAATTTACAACAACTAATGCACCTTCTTAACAAATACTGCATCCAATTAACCTGCTAAGCCGTATTTAAACTATCAGCTTATTATAGATAGCAATACATAGGGATTTTAGTCATGAAAAATGTAGTCATACTTTCAATAAGCGCGTTTTATTACACACCTAGCTACGCAAATATTGAAACCATTACAGTGTATGGGCATAGAGATGGATTAATTGGTAACTCTATAAGTGCCTCGAGCGGCATTATTGGCCAAGGTGAAATACAGCAACGCCCGATGCTCAGAAGCGCCGAAATGTTAGAGCTTATACCGGGTATGGCAGTCACTCAGCACAGTGGCTCTGGAAAAGCGAATCAATACTTTATTAGAGGATTTAACCTCGATCACGGTACTGATTTTGCCACCAGCATTGAGGGCATGCCTATCAATATGCGAAGCCATGGTCACGGCCAAGGTTATACCGATCTTAATTTTATTATCCCAGAAGCTATTTCAACTATAAATTATCAAAAAGGGTCATACAGTGCGTCACAAGGTGACTTTTCAAGTGCTGGGAGTGCACAGTTTAAATTGGCTGACAATTTAAAGCATCAACAAATCGAGCTTAGCATAGGAGAGGATAATTATAAGCGTGCTGTAGTACTTGGCTCTACAAACCTTACAACAGGAAAACTAATTGCAGCAGCTGAATGGCAAGGTTACGACGGCCCATGGAACAAAATAAACGAAGACGTGAATAAAAAAAATGCCCTATTACGCTATATTGGTAAAGCGTTAAATGGGGAGCTTTCAATAAGTGCAATGGCTTATGACAATGCATGGAACTCAGCAGATCAAATTCCTAAGCGGGCTGTAACCCAAGGTATAATAAATCAATTAGGCTCACTGGATACCACCCTTGGTGGCAGTTCTAGCCGTTATAGTTTATCAACTAACTGGCAAAGTGAGCATATTAAAGCCAGCGCTCATATCATTAATTACGATTTAAATCTATATTCTAATTTTAGTTACTTTTTAAATGATCCAATTAATGGTGATCAATTTAATCAGCAAGATAGCCGCACTATTTATGGCACTAATGTAAGCTATCAGTTCGACACGCAAACACAAGCTATAATCATGCAACATACTACAGGGATTGAGCTTCGCCACGATGACATTGATAACGTAGGGCTTTATAACACAAAAGCCAGAAAACGACTCAGTACAGTAAGGCAAGACGCACTCAAGCAAACTAGTTACTCAACCTATTGGGAGTCTAAATTTTTGCTTACCCCAAAATTTGAGGCTACCGCGGGTGTAAGGTACGACTATTTTGGCACAAACGTTACTAGTATTACTGCTGTAAACTCAGGTAAAACAAACGATGATTTAATTAGTTTTAAAGCAAACTTAAATTACCGTTTCACTGATTTGCTCGCTGTCTATGCTAATTGGGGTCAATCATTTCATTCTAACGATGCACGAGGCTCTACAATTACAATTGACCCAATTACAGAAGAACAGGCACAGCAAGTCGACCTATTAGTAAAAAGTGAAGGCGCTGAAATTGGATTACGCTTTGCTGATGATAAAAAATATAATATATCGGCTGCACTTTGGTGGTTAACCCTCGACTCAGAGCTATTATTTGTGGGCGATGCCGGTAATACAGAGCCAAGTGATGCATCTAAACGTTATGGGTTAGAGCTAAGTGCTTATTATTGGCTAAACGATAGGTTTAGTCTTGATTTAGAAACCTCGTTCACGCATTCTCGCTTAGAAATTAATGATAAAAATAACTACATAGAAGGGGCTGTGCCGGTAGTAGCAAGTACAGGTTTAAACTGGCATATAAGTGAACAATGGCAGTCATCAATTAGAGTACGCCATATTGGTAAACGTACATTAACGGATGACGGTGATAAACGGTCAAACCCATTAACGGTAGTCAATAGTGCTATTAGCTATAAACAAACGCACTGGAAAATCGACCTAGAACTACTCAATTTATTTAACAGTACCGATCACGATATAGATTACTACTACGCTTCGCGCCTACCGGGCGAGCCTGCGCAAGGTGTTGAAGATAACCACTTTCATCCAATTGAACCTCGCACAGCCCGCTTATCAATTAGCTTATTGTTTTAATTGAGCAAGGTGCTGTATATAAATACAGTTACCATATAAATCGCACCTTATTACAACATTAAGGTGCGTTTCGCTCAGATGGATCTGTCTTAAAGCTTTTAAGCATACTGTGAGGATCGACACGTTTAGTCTGCTGACTGCACGCCTGTGCCCACCACATAAGTTGGCTAAAAGTACGCGAATAATAATTAAACCACGATTTTTTATCTTCGCTCTCACACGTTGAGCCATCGTTATTTAGCCGCTCTTGCGCCTTAGGTACATGAATCATCGCTGAAACCGGCAAACACCCAAGCTCAGATAAAAAAGTGCGTAAACTAATTGCTGCCCTAAGCCCTCCCCATTGCCCTGCCGAATAAGTGACAATAGCGCTTGGCTTATACGAAAACAACGAGCTACCAAAATGATTTAATAAATCAGCTAATGCTGGGCTCATACTATGATTGTACTCTGGGCTTACCATTATATAGCCATCAGCTTGACTAATTTTATCTGCTAAAGCTGTTAAATGTTCAGGAGCTTGGCTTTTTGCATAGGCAAAATGAGGCTTAAATACATCCTCAGAAGGAAAATCGAGCGCGTCTATAAGCTCAAACTCGTGCTCGCTGTAACGCTCGTTTAAACATTCAAGGCACGACTTAGCCACGCGTTCACCTAACCGAGCTGGCTTAGGTGGCGTGCTATCTCTGATGGTGCCTAAAAAAACTAAAAATTTCATAAATGCCTCTTTATTTAAAAACTTATTACACTTTATGGATTAAGTCTTGTTAGATCAAAAGAAAAGGATCATTTAAATAACAACATATTTTGATTGAACTTTGATGACCTTTGCGGATTAAGATTAGTTCAAACTAGGGGCTATTTAATTGCAGCGTGAAGTGTGAAGCCCAGTGCCCTAAATAACTGCGGCTAAGTTATTCTAATCACTTATATTCATGTAATAATAAATAAAAACCGAGCAAAGATTTCGAAGCCTGCTCAAACACTTACCTAAATACCAAATAGGTTCCTGCAATTTTAACCTTGAAAAGTCTACAGACCCGGCAGGGTTAGCAAATAGCTCACACTTTTAAATGTACCGTTATTTGCTCGTATTACAATCTATGGGTAGGATAGATTATGCACATTGCTGAAATATAAATACAATTTAAGCGTATTGTGTAATTTACCAGCAAGTAAACATTTGGCTCTTTAATTCTATTTATAAGTTGGTATCCTACGCGGCTTTTTGATAACCCTGTTATAAAAATTAGCCAAGGTGGGGCTCTCGCTGCATGGCACATATAGTGGCAGCAATCTAGGTTCAACGTAATAAAACGTTGTTCTAAATTTAAAAGCAAATATTAAGGTAACAGTATGCGATTTGGCCCAGGATTACTTGTAACAGCTGCATTTATTGGCCCCGGAACAATCACCACGGCAAGTGTTGTCGGTGCAAACTTTGGATTTGCATTAATTTGGACATTACTCTTTTCGGTTATGGCCACTATTTTGTTGCAGTCTATGGCTGCTCGATTAGGCGTAGCAACAGGGCAAGATTTAGCGCAAGCGTTACGTGCTCACATTAAAACCCCTTATCTTAAAGCACTTGCTAGCTTTTTAGTAATAAGTGCAATTGGTGTAGGCAGCGCTGCTTATGAAGCCGGAAACCTCAGTGGTGCAAGTATGGGGCTCGTTGGTATTTTCCCAGGGGTAAGTGCGCAAATATGGACACCCGTAATTGCTATATGCAGTGCCATTCTTTTATACAGTGGTAAGCACAAGGTGGTAGAAAACGCATTAATACTGCTGGTGATCCTTATGAGCCTGGTATTTATATCTACATTAATTATGGCTGCGCCACCCATTACTCAGGTACTTACTGGGTTTATACCTACAATGCCAAGTGGCTCAATTACAACAGTACTTGCCCTAATTGGCACAACCATAGTGCCGTATAACTTATTTTTGCACTCTGGTGTTTTAGCAGCGCAAGATCATTCTAAAAGTGATAAAGACACTGTTATTAAACAAACTAATTTAGACACAGGTTTATCTATTACGCTCGGTGGTGTGATCACCCTTGCCATTTTATCAACCGCATCTGTTGCCTTTTATGGGACCGATGCCGGTAAAATTAGTGCAGCAAATATGGCCGTACAACTTGAGCCTCTTCTTGGCGAAGCAGCGCACTACTTTTTTGCTATTGGTTTATTTTCTGCAGGGTTAACCAGCGCAATAACAGCCCCACTAGCTGGCGCGTATGCTGTATGTGGCATGCTTGGCTGGTCAAGCGAAATGAGTAACAGCCGTTTTAAAACAGTCGCCATTACTATTTTAGCTTTTGGTGCTTTTGTGGCTTCATTGGGACTTGACCCTGTTGCGGTGATTATATTTGCACAAGCTGCAAATGGATTACTACTGCCCATAATTACCGCGTATTTGGTGTGGTTAGTTAACCAAAAAACAGTAATGGGCAAATACACCAACTCAACACTTTTAAATGTAGTTATATTACCCGTGCTACTACTTATTTTTTCGTTAAGTTGTTACAAGCTATCAGGGTTGATTTTTTAAAACTAATCAACGTTTAACCATGGGCATGCCCATGGTTAAACATACAACCTTCGCTCCCCTGGCTGCTTTCAACCTGAATGGTGGCATGTTCAATATCAAAGTGGTCATGTAAATGGTGCTGTACTTCAATTAAAAAGTCGTTATTTAATGCGTTGTTCTCTGTTACTAGGTGAACAATAAGCGCAGACTCTGTGGTACTTAGTGGCCACACATGTAAACCATGCACACCTTCAACATGCTCAATGCTTAAAAAATACTGCTTTAGTTTTTCTATACTAATATTTTTAGGGACGGCATCGGTGGCGTAATTGAGCGAGTCTTTAAATAATCCCCATGTGCCAATAAACACAATCACTACAATACTCAAACTTACAACAGGGTCCACCCACTGCCAGTTTTTAAATAAAATAACAATGCCGGCAATAACCACACCTAAAGACACCGCAGCATCGGCCGCCATATGTAAAAAAGCACCTCTAATATTTAAATCGTGCTTTTGCCCTTGTACAAACAACAATGCAGTTAATGTGTTAATAACTACACCAATAAGCGAAACCACAATAACCGTCATGCCGGTAACCGGCTGAGGGTTATTAAAACGCTCAATCGCTTGCCAAGCTATGCTGATAAGTGCAGCTATAAGTAAAACAGAGCTCAATAACGATGCTAATACGGTAGATTTTTTATAACCAAAGGTACGTTTGTTCGTTGCCGCTTTATTAGCTAACACATTGGCGCCCCATGCGAGCAATAAACTGACAACATCGCTAAGGTTATGCCCTGCATCGGCTAAAAGCGCTAAGGAGTTAGCAAAAAAACCATAGCCTGCTTCTATTAATACAAAGATAAGATTGAGTAAAACACCGATAGCAAATGCACGGTTGTAATGACTAATATGATGGCTGTGATCGTGACTCATACGACTCCTTACATCAGTAAATAACATTAATTATGTATGTGTGCGAAGATATTTAAGCGTACCTAATAAATAAAACAGCCCATAAATACTGCATACAACTGAGCTTATAATCCAAAACTGCATAGAGTTATGGTGAACAATTTGGCTGGTAGTTAAAAAAGGAATGATTAAACCTGCAATACCGCGCACTAAATAAATTGCAGTGATTAATACCAAAGCCGTTTTTAATAAAGGCAGCTTTAAAATAAAACCTGCGCCAGAGAGCGCATACAAGCCCCATATAACAAGTATGGCTGATATAATTAAAGTAACAAAGGTAGGATACGTACTTCCCTGCTTAGCCAACTGCGCCATGTGTTCGCCAGCACCAAAAAAGCGATACCAATCAGGGCCGCCAAAAATACAGGCAATATGTAAAAGTGACGCTATAAAACTTAAAAGCCCCGCTATAACCAATAGCTTATTAAACTTCATATACTTATAAACCTAAGTTATTGGCTTATATAAGCAACAAAACCAATTAACGCTGCGTAAAAGCTAAAACCAAGTAAACATATTAGGTAAACATTTTTAGCTTTATTTGCCTTAAAGCTCACATAATCTTTAATATCAGCTTTAAACTTACCAAAGGTGAATACGTTTAAAATTGCACAGCCGGTAGAGTACAAAATAAACCCTAAAATGGTTTCTATCATTAGCCATATAAAAATATCTAAAGCAATGCTCATAACACTCATCCATTAAGTAACTTAAAAATAGCGTATCAAATTTAAATTTGTTTATCAGTGTATTTATAGCCTTAAGGTGTAACAATAAATTTCGTAAGCCCTATAAGTTGCCCCGACTCGGTTACCACTTTTACCTGCCATTTACCTTGAGCATCATGCGGAAAATTTACTTTATGCGTCCATGCTCTGTAGCCTTGTTTTCGCCCACCATTAATATTGAGCGTAATTCTATCAATCTCTTTTTTATTGTGTATCCATACATGAAATATCTTTTCGTTTAAACCTCGTGGCGCTTTTACTGCGGTCCACGTGTACAGCCCTTCACTATGGAGTGTATATAAATCAAGAGTATCAATGCTGCCTAACGGTTTTTTATGCTCTTCATCTATCTTGTGTGCCAAGGTAATATCGGTTAAACGCAAGGCTGCCGGCGGTACAAAACTGCGAAGCTGCCAAACTCCAGCACTTATTGCGCATAAAATTAAAACTAAAATAGGAAAACGCCACCAGCGCGCATCAGGCATTAAGTTTGCTAAGCTAGGTAAAGTAATTAGCACAGAGGTTACAAGTGCAATGGCTAAACTTTGGCTCGTGGTTAGGTTTAATAAAATAGGCAAGGTAACAAGTAAAACCACGAATAATGCAAAGTTATGAAATACTGTGAATAGTGTGCGGTTTTTAGCTAATTTTTTATAGTAAAATGGATCTATTACCGATATTAATGCACACAAAACAATCAGCGATGTAAAAAGTGCTTGTGGGTGATCCCACTGCGTAACCGCTAAAAAAAACGGTAACGCAAAAAATAGGCTTTCTTGCTGCACCATTTGCAGGGCAAAGCGCATTACATTGGGAGATACCGCCACCCCAAAACGCTCTTCTACTTTATCGCGTAGCCAATTATCGATAATCAACCAAAACCAGCTAATAAGTAAAACGATAGCAATAACCTGCGAGAACGACTCTTTTCTATCAACCATTACATAGCTTGCAACTCCTGAACAAAACGCCAATACCGCCAATAACCCAGGTCTTTTTTGCATTGCCACTATAAATTGTGTAATGAGATTTTTTAGTTTATTCATTTATTTAAACGTCCGTGCATAATGATCTTTATTATTATCAAGTTAGTTAAATCAGTGTAACTAAGCGTAGATTAACAACACATAGATGCCTGCAGGTATTCTTTTAGTTGTTGTATTAAAAACAAACCCCATTTAACCGCTATTATAATGAATAACTGGCTATAACACGCCTTTAAAAATGACAGTAATTTTTAAAACGGTAATACAAAGCCCTAATTAAAATAAGGGTTACGGCCATGCCTGAATTTTATTAATGCACAACATGAATTCACCACAACAAACCCACCTAGACGTCTAAACATCTAAAAATCAGACGCTGTACAATTGTTTTACACGCTCAAACACAGAGATATGCTCTCTCAGTAACAGCATTGATTTATATAAATGAATCAAACTCATGTTTTATGTGAAATTAAACCGTTTTTATTAAAACACCGATCAGCGTATAAATTATCCATCGGCCAGCGCTTATAAGCATTAAGCCTGTTTATTACAAAACCATCTTTTGAGCACACCAAAGGCTCAGGTTTTAAATATACAAAATGGATAAAGTCACCATGAATAAAAACATTACATTTAATATTAAAAGTCAGCGCCTTGATGAAAACTACCACCCCGCTGAAAACACCCGTATTACCACTAATTTTGCAAACTTAGCACGAGGCGAGCACCGCCAACAAAACTTAAAAAAAGCGCTCAATATGATCAACAACCGCTTTAATACCCTTGCTAATTGGGATAACCCCACCGGTGAGCGCTACAACCTTGAGCTTGAGATTATTTCTGTAGATATTGGTTTAGATGAAAACAGCCAACGCTTTCCTTCTATAGAAATATTAAAAACAAATATTATTGATAACAAAACAAATAAGCGCATAGAAGGTATTGTTGGTAATAACTTTTCGTCGTACGTACGTGACTACGACTTTAGCGTGTTACTACAACAACATAATAAAAATAAACCGCAATTTAGTATTCCTGATAATTTTGGGGAGTTACATGGCAAGTTGTTTCAGTCGTTTGTAAGTTCAAACACCTATAAACAACACTTTAAAAAGCCACCGGTAATTTGCTTAAGTGTGTCAGATAACAAAACCTATCACCGCACCGCTAACGAGCACCCTATTTTAGGCATTGAATACCAACCAAACGAATCGTCGTTAACAGAGCAATACTTTAAAAAAATGGGCTTACAGGTGCGTTACTTTATGCCTGCGAATAGCACAGCCCCTTTTGCATTGTTTTTTGTTGGTGATTTACTAAACGATTACACCAACCTTGAGCTAATAAGCACTATTAGCACCATGGAAACGTTTCAAAAAATTTATCGTCCAGAAATTTACAACGCCAATGCCAAAGCAGGTAATGCCTTTAAGCCTAATTTAAAAAATGCCGACCATTCACTCACACAGATTATTTACGATAGAGATGAGCGCAGTAAATTAGCCGCCGAACAAGGCAAGTTTGCTGAAGAGCATTTTATAAAACCGTATAAATCAGTACTTGAGCAATTTACATCAGCAAACGTCTAACCTTATTTTAATAAATGGTCACCCTTATTATGAAAAAATTATTACCTACCTCTACCGCAGGCAGTTTACCAAAGCCCTTATGGCTTGCAGAGCCAGAAACCCTTTGGTCGCCGTGGAAGCTTAAAAACAACGAACTCATTGAAGGCAAAAAAGACGCCCTGCGCATTGCGCTTCACTCACAGCAACTAGCAGGTATTGATATAGTGAGCGATGGCGAGCAAACACGCCAACATTTTGTAACTACATTTATAGAGCACCTTAACGGTGTTGATTTTGAAAAACGAAAAACCGTAAAAATACGCGACCGTTACGATGCAAGTGTACCAAGCGTAGTGGGCCCTGTTAGCCGCCAAAAACCCGTATTTGTAGAAGATGCTAAGTTTTTGCGCTCGCAAACTAACCAACCTATAAAGTGGGCACTACCCGGCCCCATGACCATGATTGATACACTGTATGACGACCACTACAAAAGTCGCGAAAAACTAGCGTGGGAATTTGCTAAAATACTCAACCAAGAAGCCAAAGAACTCGAAGCCGCAGGCGTAGATATTATCCAATTTGATGAGCCCGCGTTTAATGTATTTTTTGATGAAGTAAACGACTGGGGCATTGCCTGTTTAGAGCGCGCAATTGAAGGGTTAAAATGCGAAACCGCAGTGCATATTTGTTACGGCTACGGCATTAAAGCTAACACCGATTGGAAAAAAACATTGGGCAATGAATGGCGCCAGTACGAAGAAGCTTTTCCTAAATTACAGCAATCAAATATTGATATTATCTCACTTGAGTGTCATAACTCGCACGTACCTATGGATTTACTCGAACTCATTCGTGGTAAAAAAGTAATGGTAGGCGCTATTGATGTTGCCAGCAATGAAATAGAAACACCCGAAGAAGTAGCCGCTACTTTACGCAAAGCACTGCAGTTTGTAGATGCCGACAAACTCTACCCCTGCACAAACTGCGGCATGGCGCCACTTTCGCGCGAAGTTGCAAACGCTAAGCTTAATGCATTGAGCAAAGGCGCTGAAATAGTAAGAAAAGAGCTATTAGGGTAGTAAAACTTACTTTAAAACCAGCTATGTAATTAAAACCAGCGCACTTATTTAAAAATAAGAGCGCTAGTGGGTATAGCGACTAAGGGGCTTATAAGCTCAAGCGTATATTTAGCAAAGTTGATTCAGAGTGCTACTTAGCTTTACTAAACTAAATTAAAATTTGTATGTAAAATATTGACATTGCAACAGTAATAAACGTAAAAAGTCCAATAACTACAGTCCGCTCAGGAATAGAATGAACTATCAGTGATGGCATTTTTTTTAAAACAGGAAAAGTTGGGAAAAAGAAAAAAGAATGTTTTTCAAAATTTTTATATTTATCCCACACCTTTGAGAAAAACAGCTTAATACCTGAGAGATACATCACTACAAAGGTAGAAGCCCCAAGCACTTCGACCATGGCCATAAGTTCAATACTTACCATTATTTCTGGCCCAGCTAATAGCATGACTATGATTACCGCCAAAGCGTGCCAACCCCCCTTTGACATCGCTACTTTTATCCTATCAAACACCAAATTTTCCTTGTAAAGCTAACGAGCAGTGACGTAGCTGCATAATTGCGAAGAGCCGCTGCGTTACTGTCCCAGTGAACGTGTTTAGCGTTTTGTTATATGCCGTTTTTTCTACGTCCATCTTCATAAAGAACAAAACAGTCTGCACTAATTTTACGAGAATGTTTTTGTAATTCGCACTCTAGTAAAGCTCTTTTGTTGGCGAGTTCTTGATTCGGATATCCATACCCATAGCCACTTACCCATGCGCCGTCTTTTTCCACGGCAACTGCATAAGCTTTCTGATTCCTATAATTAAGATATCTTTTTATATCACTATCCATTTCCGTTTTTGTAGCTTCTGGAATTGATGTTGTAGCGCAAGAACAAAGAACAACTATTGATAATGGTATTAGAAAAAGCTTCATTGTTTAAAACTCCCTTTTAGGCATATGATGAGCCTGTAGATTAACTCGTTATTAAATTTGTTTTTATTGATTAACAAACCATAGCTGAGTTCCTATTTTGGTTCAATTGATTACTGTATTTTTACACAGAAGATTGAAGTGTTTGATATTGTTTTAAATGGCGTTTTGAATAATTACTAAATCTTATTAAATCTGACACCCAATATAAATCAGCGAACCGAACTGTAATTAATTATTAAATTTGACACCCAATATAAATCAGCGAACCGAACTGTGCCACTAAACATGCTCCTCGGGTGCAGAATTAATTTTTTATTACTTGGTCATTTTTATTTCATCCATTAAATAAGTCAGTGGCATTCTCAAACCTGAATTACACGCATGAAAATAATTATTAAATCTGACACCTAATTATTAAATCTGACACCCAATATAAATCAGTATTAAATCTGACACCCAATATAAATCAGCGAACCGAACTGTGCCACTAAACATGCTCCTCGGGTGCAGAATTAATTTTTTATTACTTGGTCATTTTCATTTCATCCATTAAATAAGTCAGTGGCATTCTCAAACCTGAATTACACGCATGAAAATAACTGCAAGATTGCAGTTTTAATTTTTACTAAGTAATTTTTAATTTATGCGAGTAGCTTTTCGCAGTTGCTAATATTTGAACGCCGTTTGCGCTTTAAATTTTCACAGTAACTTACTTGTGAAGTGGGTCTGCCTACTGCACCATGAAATACGCGCGTAAATTGCGTAGTGAGTTTTAACCAGTTTTCGGGGGATATATTAAGTCTTTCTAGCAGAGGAGGGTTCATATTATCAATGTGCCCCCGTTTATCCTCTCGTATTATTCGCCCTGTTAACTCAACAAGTTCAAGGTAAGATTTAAGCTCAAACGGCAGCCCTTTAGGCATAATCTGACGTGGCATACCTGCAAAACGTAGTAACTGCTTAGGTTGTTTACCTTCTGCCGCGCATGTTAAGCGATTTTGTACACTGGTATGGTCTGACTCTTCTGGTTTGTTAGCTATTTTAGCTCTAATGGGATTTAAATCGACATAGGCCATGCAGGCTGCAAGTGCTGCTTCATCTAGTAATGCTTGCGATTTGAACCTTCCCTCCCAGAATCGTCCTGTGCAGTTATCTTCTTTATTTGCTCTGCGAGCAATGTTTTCATTTAACAACCGCATAAACCAGCTGATACTTGATAGGCGCTCTCGGTATTGCTTTACTGTTTGATTAAAAAAGATAAGTTCAACTTTACTTAGCTTTTCACCCTGTATGTATTTTTGTGTTAACAATGTGCCTTTACAGAGTTTATGCCAGCGAATAATAATCGCTTTATCATTTAGCCTATTCGCTTTTTTATCATCTACATACAGTACTAAGTGCGTGTGATTACTCATAACGGCATAAGCACACACGTCGATACAAAATATCTTAGCTAATTCAAGCAACTTATCCTCAACCCATCCTCGTCGATGCTCGTAAGATTGACCAGTAAAACGGTCTTCTCCACACAAAAAAGCACGACGAACACACCGTGAAATACAATGGTAGTATTTTGTATCAACCAAACTTACTTGTCGCTTTCTTGCAATTGCCATAAGACACCCAGCTCGTTTTTTACACTGATTTAAACGTAGCCTTCAATTTTGAAAAGAGCAAAACTTAAGATGGGTGTCTTATTTATTTTATTTATTATTATTTGCCCGCGCAGCGGGCGAACTTGATTTTTTTGTTATACGCGCTTTTCAACGAAGTGCATACCCCAGCGGTTTGATGCAGAAAGCATAAAGCCGAAATAGACGATTGAAAATACACAGCCCAAGAATGCTTCACTTCCTGTTTTAACGAGTAGAGGTTTAAAGAAATTCACTACGAGGCAAAACAGAGTTATAAACCAAATTGCTTTCATAACGTTGTCGTAAATATGGTTTTTTAAAATGCCGCTGTGTTCTTGGAAGCTGAAGAAGAAACAGGAAAGTTTGCAAGTAAGCCAAGTTAAGAAAAAAGATGAAATTGAAATGAAGATTGCGGCTGCCATTTCTTGAGTAAGCATACCGATTAAGAACGCAGAAGCACACCAAACTAGTGGTAACTTAAGTCCTAACTTTTGAGTAATGAGAAGATACTTAGGTTTTTTAAGCGGCATTTCTATCCTTGATGCTCATAGCGTATAACGCCTCATTCAGAGGCAATAAAATAGCTGGTTAAAATTAGCGAGGCACGAGCAAAAACCAGCTGTTTTTTGTCCTGCTGAAATGACTTGTTAAGTGCCCGTTCTTATTCATACCAAGAACTAGTATCGACCTCTAAAGCATTCTCATTTACTGAGATATTCTCGGGGTTTGTTATACATGCGTCTACGGGAATATAAAATGGGAAGTCATTTGAAATTTCGCAGAAATCATCACCTTTCCCGTACTCTTGAGTAATATAAATTGTTCCCTCAACCCCTATCGTGATTCCATTTTCTTCCAAGTATTCGATTTCCATTTTTTCTGGAGAAACCTGTTCGACTATCACTCTGTGAGCCAAAATAGATAACTCATCGGGGCACGAGTTAATTACAGCATCAAATACTTTATCTTGAATACCGTACTCTAAGCTTTGTGTAACCATGCTTTCCAATGAATCTAGCTCTTCAATGACTTCCTGAGAGCGTTGAATAATAAACTTCATATCAGTGTAAAACTTTTGAGGGCAAGCTTTGAAGTGTTTAGCCGTGATATGGGTATATTTATTAAAAAAGTTAAACTCTTTCAAATAGTCTTTAATGCTCTGATTAAGATCTTCAATAGTAAATTCGTCCAGATAAGCATCAGACAAAAAACCTTGTGCGCAAAACTTAAGCTTCTGTCGTCTTGTGACATTAAATTTGTCACTTTCTTTTTCATACCAACAAGCCTTTTCTACCTCTTTATCAGGTGCACGTCTGTTTAATACTTGAAGAACTAACTCTCTCATAGAAAAAGCAAAATTATGAAAACGTAAAGGGTTTCCATGAGAGCAGTAATTTCTCAAACTACATAAGAACAACTCTCTTTCGAAATCGGTCTTTAACAGTTTCTCAAACTCAATTATGAAAGAGTGATTCAGTAACTTTTTTAACTTCATAGGTTAGATAAAACACCTTAGGGCATTTAACGCCCTGTTATGGGGTGGATTAAGCTTGGCTATTCTAGCGAAGAATGAGCGTCAGCCAAGCATTAAAACGTCCAATCCATAAACAGCTTGTTATATACCCGAATTCAATATTTGTTTAGCTATATTTGCTGCTTTTAAGTTTTCATCTGTAATTGGCTCTGGAGCACCCATCGCGATTATAAAGTTTTGCCTTTTACTTTTGACAAGGTAGAAATATGAATACAAAGAAATATCACCTTGCTTACTGACCGATTCAGCAGAAAAACCGACACAACCTGAACCGCAATCTACCTCGGATAAAACTGATTTCATAGGTTTTAAAGTTTCGTTAACGCTATCGACGATTTCTGAAAACTGCTCACCTACCAAATAGCCAAATTCAATATTGATAAAAGGGTTTCTTTTTTTACCAAAAGCTAAAATCCTTCTTACCTTGTCAGTTTGGACGGTTAAGTTGTCAGGTAAAGATATGACAAATGAATCAGTCTTGACATTCTGTGCTAAAGAAGCGAATGGAACTAGTAATAAAAATGCTAAAATAAAACGCATACTTTTCCTTGGGTATATAACACCTCATTAAGAGGCAAAAAAGTTGGTTAACATAAGCGACGAAGGAGCAAAAACCAACTGTTTTTTGTCCTGATTTAATGACTTGTTAGTTTTACATTCCAAAAACTTCTTCGAAGCTTTCACCATTGTCTAATCGCTCTAATCCAGAATATAAAAATTTTGGATCTAAATCTTCAATTGCAACTCTTGAGGCTTGATACGATTTAACACTTGTGTTTGGAAAGTCACTAAGAAAAAACACTGATTTAATTTGCTCTACTTCTTCTTGTGAAACATCAATATTTTCTATTAAAAATGGGGCTCTATAGTCAACTTTGATACCCGTACCTTCAATAAACCAAGCTGGCAATTTTGTGAATTCTGTAAAAATATTGGTTCTATGCCTAACTTCAGCATGCACTAATTCATGAGCTATAACGTCAACATTCATTCCCTTTGGGCCTAAGAATATACACTCTCTAAAAAAACCAGAATTTTGCATACCTGTAGGATTAAGTCCGTATTTTTTATATTCAAGATCATTTGTCATAATCAATCGAGGAGAAGAGTTTATCTCGCCATATATTTGATTTACTCTGTTGTAAGCCATATTCATTGACTCTAAAAGTAACGTTCGTTGCTCGCTAGTTACGCTAGAGTCCACATATACATCGGGGTGTACTTCTGCGAAATTTGTTAGGTTTATAGCCTCACATGCTATTGCTTCTTTTTTAAAAAATAGAAATGAAAAAATAAAGGAAAATAACATAATCAATAAACTAACTTTCAGAATGCGCACACACTCTCCTTGTAAAAACTAACATCCACATAAGGGGCGGTAACACATGGGCTAAAATTAGGAGCGAAGTGACGCAGCCCATGTGTAGGCGTCCCAGCGAAGCGACTTAATGTGTTTGTTATATTTGTGGCTTATTCAAACTGCTGTTTGTCCCACGGTTGATTTTTGTCTTCTCTGAATGCGTCCCAGCCTTTAGGTAGATCTGCAAGCTCAATCATTTCTGGAAATTTGCTAATAAAACACCCCATACAAATTACCATGCCGTCATCGGGGTCATCCGTAGTGTTGCACATAAACTGCCACCCATCATCTATGTAATGATTAACTTGGATTATTGGCTCCAATCTTTCATAGACAAATTTGGTAGTTACTGCAGCAGAGTCTATTGGGCAACTGAAAGGCCATTCATCTTCTTTAAAAGTGTGCTTATGCATAATTTTCCGGACAAATATAACTTTCCAATAACGGGCGCAGACATGTGGGGCATAATGGCGAAGCCGCCCCGCGTGTATGCGTCCCAGCGAACGAAGTGAGTGCGTTGATTGGCTTGTTAGTTGCCACGCTAATACATCCTAGAATAACAGCTGAGATTTGCGGCCAATGCTCACTCACTTTTGACGAATAGCTTTTTGAAGAGTTCTTCTGATTTGGCGAGACCTTCTTCAGTTAAAACCACAGACTTTGATTTGCCAACAGGGTCGTGAATATAACCTTTTTCATAAAGCCGATCGGTAATACTCCAGTCTATTTGTTTCCAAGCCCTACCAAACTTGTCATGCAAAGTAAGGTAAAACAGAGCAAGTGCCGCTTCATCGATTTTATCTTCATCTATTTCCACTGCTGTCTCCATTTTCATATGGCTACTAACGCTCGCCTAAACGGCGAATTAATAATGGGCTAAAATATTGAGCGCAGCGACAATAGCCCATTGTTAATTGTCCGAGCGAACTTGTGAGCGAATTGAGGCTCTTGTTAGGTGACGTTGTACTTGTCACTCATTTTTCTAGAGTAAGCGGTTATCGCACAATACAGAATCAAAAAACAAGGCACATACAACAAACTTCCAATAACAACACCTTGCAT
The DNA here is from genome assembly GCF_001401855.1 of Pseudoalteromonas sp. P1-7a. Taxonomy (NCBI): domain Bacteria; kingdom Pseudomonadati; phylum Pseudomonadota; class Gammaproteobacteria; order Alteromonadales; family Pseudoalteromonadaceae; genus Pseudoalteromonas; species Pseudoalteromonas sp. P1-7a. Next base: position 32,715 of record NZ_LKDU01000009.1, read on the forward strand.
TGGGTTAAAGCCACCTAAATAAGACTGCAATGAAAAATATCCAATAAGACAAATTGCCATCGCCAGTAATATTACATGCTTTATTCGATTTTGATTTCGAACAATTTTTATCAAACCTATCAGGCTCAAGACCAATGGAATTAAAATGAAAATTGATAATATTTCAGTACCCATAGTCACCTAACGCTTTGCCAAGGGGCAAATGCGAACGTTGTTGGGCGAAGCCCAGTGAGCATTTGTCCCAGCCGCGCCTTTTGCGGCGAACTTAGGCAATTTGTTAGGCATTTTGCCTCCGTAACTTTGCAATTGAAACCAATAGCATTACAGGGAAAAACCAAAGTGCCAATACTACAAATATAAGCAACGGATTGAATAAAACAAAAATCGGCATGTATAAATGATAAAGCGGAAGATTAAGAGCAAAGCCAAATATTTCTGAGCCCAAGAAACCTGAACATTTGAAACCAACTAGCATCGCATCATAAGCGTAGCATCCGACAAAATCTATAGGCTTGGTTCCATACTCTACAACATTGAAGATAATCATATTGGCAATAAACAATCCAATAACCAACAGGATATAGATTATTGACAAATTTCTAAGTAACTTCCAATGTCTCAAATTCATTTAATGCCTAACGCCCGCCTAACAGGCGGAAAATGCTTGGCTAAAATTAGGAACGAAGTGACGAAAGCCAAGCTTTTTGCGTCCTTTGTTGAGGCGCTTGTTATGTGTAAACGCACTCTGTAACTTTAAACTCTGTAAAATACACTTTGAATATAGAGCCAGACCGTAATTCAAGAATATGTTTATATAGCTCATTTTCCAATGATACTTCATGAGTTAAAATATCACCGTGAAAAGTATCATTGTAATTAAATTCATTTTCATGGCCGATTAGTTCGTAATATTTAACATTGTTGTATGTTAAAACAATGTCGCGATCATGTTTTTGCCCGAGTAGATTCAAAGTGATTGATAACGAAGCATCAAAAGGACGTTGTTTATTGCGATTCTCGGCAATAGTTAAAGATGTAACCCAACTATCATGAAGCGACTTGGGATGATTTAACTCATAACGTTCTAGATTGGTAGCGAACTCAAAGAGCTGTTCAGGAAATTTCGTTTTGTCGCTAACAAGATTAGAAATATATTTATCAAAATTTGAATTCACTATTGAACTTCCATTTACACATAACAACTTTGTATCCGACATTTGTCGCTTTATAAACCGACAAATGTCCAAATATTACCAAACATCTAATGTAACCAGCGAATAAGCACATGTAAACAACTAGTTAGCTATCATCTAAATTTACTCGATGCGAGAAAACACCAAAATGGTAGAGATCAGTAATATCGGACAAAAGAGTAATACACTAATAAACAACAACACTTAAACTTTTCTTTCGCCTTGAACCTTTTACCTTTAACTTTTTACCCACAAAAAAGCCGCTGTTCGTTTAAAACAGCGGCTTTTCTACTTAAAGCTGATAGCTAAAAACTGACAGCTTGTATTTTAAGCTTTACCAATCACTTCAAGCCCACCCATGTATGGGCGTAATACTTCTGGCACGACTACTGAACCATCTGCTTGTTGGTAGTTTTCTAGTATAGCGACTAGTGTACGACCAACCGCTAAACCAGAACCATTTAGTGTATGGAGTAACTCTGGTTTTTTAGCACCTTCACGGCGAAAACGTGCTTGCATACGGCGCGCTTGGAAATCGACCATATTTGAACAAGACGAAATTTCGCGGTAGGTATCTTGCGCCGGTAACCATACTTCTAAGTCGTATGTTTTGGCTGCGCCAAAGCCCATGTCGCCCATACATAAAATTACTTTACGGTATGGTAGTTCTAGTGCTTGTAAAATTTGCTCTGCGTGGCCGGTTAGCTCTTCAAGCGCTTGCATTGAATTTTCTGGTTTTACTAGTTGTACTAGTTCAACTTTATCAAACTGATGCTGACGAATTAAACCACGTGTATCGCGACCGTAGCTGCCTGCTTCACTTCTAAAACACGGTGTGTGCGCAGTTAAGCGAATCGGTAAATCGCTTTCTTCGTAAATTTCGTCGCGTGCGCTATTAGTAAGCGGTACTTCTGCTGTTGGGATTAAGCTAAAGCCAGCTTGTTGTTCACCGTCGTCGTTTACTAGGCCTAATGTATGGAACAAATCGCCTGCAAACTTAGGTAATTGGCTTGTGCCGTAAAGGCTTGCGCTATTTACTAAGTACGGTACATACATTTCTGTGTAGCCGTTTTTATCTGTGTGGGTATCTAGCATGTATTGCGTAAGTGCACGGTGCATACGCGCTACTTGGCCACGCATTACTGTAAAACGTGCGCCACTAATTTTAACGCCCATTTCAAAGTCTAGGCCGTTTAGGTCTTGGCCTACGTCTACGTGATCTTTTACTTCAAAGTCGTACTTTTTAGGCGTGCCCCAAGTAAGTATTTCAACGTTGTCTTCTTCATCAGCGCCTTCTGGTACTGATTCGTCTGGCAAGTTTGGAATTGCTAAAGCAATGTCGTTAATAGCGTTGAGTACTTCATCTTGCGCTTTTTTAGTTGCGTCTAATTCGCTGCCTAAATTTGCCACTGCATCTAGTAGTGGTTGTGCGTCTTCGCCTTTTGCTTTTGCTTGGCCAATGGCTTTAGCACTGGCGTTACGTTGACTTTGAAGCTCTTGCGTTTTTACTTGTAATGTTTTGCGTTGTTCTTCAAGTTCTGTCACTTTTGCAACATCAAGCTCGTAGCCACGAGCCGCTAAGCGTGCTGCAGTTTGCTCAACGTCTTGTCGTAAATATTTAGAATCTAACATGTTAGTTTTTTAACCTTTTTGCATTACCAGCTGAAGGCCCAGCCAAGCCATAAAAATACAGTTCATCACATTTAAGATGATATTGAGGGCCATTTTAATAAAGTGACCTTGTTGTAATAACAACAACGAGTCCATTGAGAATGTTGAAAAGGTGGTTAACGCACCTAAAAAGCCAATACCAATAAGGGTTTTAGCGGGGCTTGTGGCGATAATTTCTTTCTCTATCAAACCGTACAAAATGCCCATTAACAATGAACCCAGAATATTAACCGTCAACGTGCCAAAAGGGAATCCCCTACCAAGGAGTTTTAGCATGGTTTCGCTAATAAAAAATCGTAAACAGGCTCCTGAGGCACCGCCAAGGGCGATCATCATATAAAGTTTAATCATTTTCGTACCGTTTAAGTGGGCTTTGCGCGTCGCGATCTTTTAGGTAATCAAGCTTTTGCTTAATTTTTTGCTCAAGGCCGCGATCGCTCGGTGTATAATACTGTTTGTCTTGAATTTCTGGCGGTAGGTACTTTTCACCTGCAGCAAAAGCGCCCTCTTCGTTGTGTGCGTAGCGATACTCAGCGCCATAGCCTAAGTCTTTCATTAGGTTGGTTGGCGCGTTTCGTAAATGCTCAGGTACGGGGTAACTTGGCTCATTTTTGGCATCTGCCTTTGCTTGGTTAAACGCCATATAAACGGCATTACTTTTAGGTGCGCTGGCTAAATATAAGGTAGCTTGTGCAATGGCGCGCTCGCCCTCACTTGGGCCTACACGCTGAAATATATCCCATGCGTTTAACGCCACTTCCATTGCGCGAGGGTCGGCATTACCTATGTCTTCTGTGGCAATGGCAAGTAAACGCCTTGCTACATAAAGTGGGTCGCCGCCGCCGGCTAAAATACGGCAATACCAATACAGCGCACCATCGGGGGAGCTACCTCGTACTGATTTATGAAAAGCCGATATTAAATCGTAAAATTCATCGCCGCCTTTATCGTATTTAGCTAAATGGGTTGGCAGTACTTGGCTTAATACGTGCTCATCTACGTTGTATGTGCCATTTTGCTCACTCGTTAAATCAACCGCTTGCTCAAGTAAGTTTAATACTTTACGGGCATCGCCACCGCTTGCTTGGCAAAGCGCCTGTTTGGCGTTTTCGGCAATAACAATGTTTTTTTGGTTTAGTTGCTCATCTTGCTTAAGTGCGCGCTCTATCACAGTGTATAAGTCGCTTTCCTGCAAGGATTTTAAAACATACACGCGTGCACGCGACAAAATAGCGTTGTTAAGTGCAAATGAGGGGTTTTCGGTTGTTGCGCCTACAAATATAAAGGTACCATCTTCTATGTGAGGTAAAAATGCATCTTGCTGCGATTTATTAAAACGGTGTACTTCGTCAACAAACATAAGCGTGCGCTGCCCGCGGCTTTGTAGGTTATCGTGGGCTTGCGTTACGCTGTCGCGAATATCTTTTACGCCTGCGGTCACAGCCGACATTTGTATAAGTTCGGCATCGGCGTGGTTTGCAATAATTTGCGCAAGGGTGGTTTTACCTACCCCAGGCGGCCCCCACAAAATTAAGCTGTGGCAACGCCCTGCAACAATGGCTTGGTGCAAGGGCTTGTCGCTACTTAGTAAATGCTGCTGACCTATGTATTCGTCAAGCGTTGTTGGGCGCATACGCGCCGCAAGTGGGCGTACATCGGGCCCAAAGTTAAAGCCTAAATTATTCACCGTTACTCTGATCGTCTATTTCTACACCCTCTGGTGGGGTAAATTCAAAGGTGCTTGTATCAAGCGTGGTATTTACGTGTGCATTGTTAAAACTAAACGATGAAAGCTGACCAGAATTATCCGTCACAACTAACTTAGCAAGGCCTTGCTCGTTATCTGCAAAGGTAATATCAAGCTGCTCTACTTGGCTCTCTACGCCTTTATTTGGCGTTACACTAAAGCCAGAGTCTGTGGCTTGAACACTGTATTTTTCCCATTGTGCAGGGTCTTTTGAGGTGAGCAATACAAACGGCGTTGAATCTATAAGGCTATGGGTATCCATAATAGTTACTTGCTCAGCAAAGCTGTCGAAGTAATAGGTTTTGTCGCCATTTGATACAAATAAGGTATCGTCTGGGTTTGTTTGCTGCCAGCGGATCATCATAGGTTGTTTAAGGGCAATTGTGCCCTCGCCTTGCATAACCGATTGGCCTTGCGAGTCGGTTACGTTTTGAGAAAACTGCGCTTTAAAACTTTTAAGAGTGGCGAGTTTGTCTTGCAGTGCTTGGCTGTCGTCAGCAAAGCTAGGCGTGGCAATTAAACTGCCAAGCATTAATAATAAACTGTTTAATTTTTTCATTAATTTGCTCCATTAGGTACTAATACATCGCGAGCGCCGTTGTGGCCAGGCGAACTCACGATACCCGATGTTTCCATTTGTTCTACTAGTCGTGCTGCGCGGTTATAGCCAACACGTAATTTACGTTGTACTGACGATACTGATACTTTGCCGGTTTCGATTACAAATGCTACGGCTTCGTCGTAAAGCGGATCTGACTCGTCATCTGCGTTTTCATTGGTTTCACCTGGTAATAAAACATCTTCTGTTGCATCACCATTTAAAATTTCATCAATGTAATTAGGTTTACCACGTGCTTTCCAATCGTTAACTACCGCATGTACTTCATGGTCGTCAACAAATGCGCCATGCACACGCTCTGGTACACTTGTGCCTGGCGGTAAATAAAGCATATCACCCATACCTAATAGGTTTTCGGCGCCTTGCTGGTCAAGTATGGTACGCGAGTCTATTTTGCTCGACACCTGAAACGCCATACGCGTAGGTATATTGGCTTTAATTAAGCCGGTAATTACATCTACCGATGGGCGCTGTGTTGCAAGTACTAAGTGTATACCTGCGGCACGTGCTTTTTGCGCAATACGGGCAATTAGCTCTTCAACTTTTTTGCCTACAATCATCATCATGTCGGCAAATTCGTCAATTACTACTACTATACTTGGTAGTTTGTCTAGCTCATCGGGGCCTTCTCTCATGCCGTCGGTGTCTTTAAATAATGGGTCAAGAATTGGGTAACCCGCCTCTTTGGCTTCCATTACTTTTTGGTTGTAACCTTTCAAGTTACGCACACCCAACGCCGACATTAATTTATAGCGGCGCTCCATTTCGCCTACACACCAACGCAGCGCGTTAGCGGCTTCTTTCATGTCGGTAACAACTTCACACAATAGGTGCGGAATACCTTCGTAAACCGAAAGCTCAAGCATTTTCGGGTCAATCATGATCATACGAACATCATCAGGGCCCGATTTGTACAGTAAGCTTAATATCATTACATTAACGCCCACTGACTTACCTGAACCTGTGGTACCGGCTACCAGTAAATGGGGCATTTTACCTAAATCGGCACACACAGGTTGCCCTGCAATATCTTTACCTAATACCATGGTTAGAGGGGATGGATTTTGCTCAAATTTAGGGGCGTTAATGACCTCAGATAAACGTACGATTTCGCGGTATTTATTGGGCAGCTCTATCCCTATGTACGTTTTACCAGGTATAACTTCTACAACACGTACACTAATTGCCGATAATGAACGGGCTAAATCTTTTGATAAGCCCGTAATTTTAGACACCTTAATACCCGGTGCTAAATCAAGCTCAAAACGCGTTACTACAGGCCCTGGGTACACCCCTACTACAGTGGCTTGTACGTTAAAGTCGAGTAATTTTGTTTCAACAAGGCGCGATACACTTTCAAGCTCTTCTTGTGATATCGGGTTTTTTGCTTTGTCGGGTCTGTCGAGTAAATCAAGCGACGGTAATGGCCCTGGTGGTGGCTCTTTATCAAGTAACTCTTCAAACTTTTCTTTAGCTGTTGGCGGTGGCTGATACGCAGGTTTTGGCTTAGGCATTGGCCTTGCTGGCGATACCACCGTGGTCACCGGTTTTTCAGGCTCAACAACTTGGCTTTGATCCAGTGCATTTAACGCAGCTGCTGTATCCATAGGCTCATCGTCTATGGCGCTAAAGCCAATTTCTTGGTCGAGTATATCGTCTAGCTCATCAAATGGGCTGTAATCATCACTAATTTGCGGCTCGCTAAAGGTAGGCTGCTCTTTAGTAATGGCTTTTTGTTTAGCTGGTTTTTTACTTTTAGCAGGTTCTTGTTCAAATTCTGATGATTGCTCGTGTATGGTATCGCTTTGCTCATAATTATCAGCGTCATCATTAAATTGGGCATCGGCCTGCACAGGGCTTGCCGCAATGCGCTCTCGTTGCATCCAACCTTGGGCGTAATTAAAAGCATAGCGGTAGCCTCTAACCACTAAATCACCAAGGTAGTCTACAAATTCAACCCATGACACGCCGGTTAATAAAGTAAGCCCAGCAAAAAAGAAGCACAATAATAAAATAGAGGTACCGGTAAAGTTAAATGCTGGCATCATGGCCGATGCAATCACATCGCCCACTACCCCACCGGATGAAAAGTTATAAATATCATCAAAGTTAATGCTGCTAATTGCCGTTGCCGAGGTAATAAATAATGCAAAGCCAATAACACGCAAGGCAAGTGTGGTGTAATCGAGCTGTAAAATACGATGAGGTTGCTTAAACAGTAAATAGCCAAATAGCTGAATAGCGGCCGGCACTAAATAAGCAAGCCAGCCAAATGAAAGTAATAGTATATCGGCCACCCAAGCACCAGCAGTGCCTGTAATATTTTTTACGTTTCTAAATTCACCCGTTTGCGACCACGCGGGGTCTGCAGGATCAAAGCTGATTAAAGCACATAAAATGAATATTGCCGCAAAGGTGCTGATGATCAGCCCTGTTTCTAATAGTCTTTGCACACCATTTAGGCGCATAACTTCCTATCCTCTTTATTGTTCTATTCGCACTTGCTTGCAATCAAATACCTTAGCAGGAAATGCAATTTGATGCACTTTATCTTAATATGTTTGGCCTGATTATGAACAAGTTTTTATAAATTAGAGTGTGTTTATCTTTTGCGGTTGAATTTACGCAATGTAAGGGCGAATAATTACGCCGTCTTCACCTTTTACTTCTTCCATTACTACATAGGTGCGGCTTTCACTCACATTTGGTAGTTTTAAAAGTATGTCGCCTAGTACACCGCGGTATTCTGACATATCGTTTACACGGGTTTTTAATAAAAAATCAAAATTACCCGATACCAAGTGACACTCTATTATCTCTTCGTGCTGTTTAACCGCCGCACTAAACTCATCAAATACGTCGGGCGATGTTTTGGTAATGGTTACCTCAACATACACCGATAAGCCTTGGCCAAGCTTTGCTGGATCAACCACCGCTTTGTAGCCAAGTATGTAGCCTTCACGTTCTAACTTTTTTACGCGCTCCAGACAGGGCGTGGCGCTTAGGCCAACTCGTCGGGCCAGTTCTACATTAGAAAGGCGTCCATCGTGCTGTAATTCCATTAAAATTTTACGGTCAATTCTATCTAATAACTGATGCATACACCCAACTAGTTTAATATTCTGTTTATTTTTATTATTTAGATAATAACACTGGTTACCCTTTTAAAAAAGGTGAGACACACTGCCATATGATGAATATAATAGTGAAAAATGTTAATCCGTTCTTAATAAGGCAAATTTTATGATTATTGGTGTACCTAAAGAAATTAAAAACCATGAATACCGTGTAGGTATGGTTCCTGCGAGTGTTCGTGAATTAGTAAATCACGGCCACCAAGTGATTGTTGAAACAGATGCAGGTATGGGCATTGGTTTTACTAACGAAGATTACACTCAAGCTGGCGCTGAAATTTTAGCCACTGCAGCTGATGTTTTTGCAAAAGCAGACATGATCGTAAAAGTAAAAGAGCCACAAGCTGTTGAGCGTGCAATGCTACGCGAAGACCAAATTTTATTTACGTACCTTCACCTTGCACCTGATCTTCCGCAAACTGAAGACCTTGTTAAAAGCAAATCGATTTGTATTGCTTACGAAACAGTGACTGATGCACGTGGCGGCTTACCGCTTCTTGCACCAATGAGTGAAGTAGCTGGTCGTATGTCTATTCAGGCCGGTGCACAAGCGCTTGAAAAATCTAACCACGGCCGTGGTATGCTACTTGGTGGCGTACCAGGCGTTGAAGCAGCTAAAGTTGTTGTTATTGGCGGCGGCATGGTGGGTCGTAGTGCGGCGCAAATGGCTGTAGGCATGGGCGCAGACGTTGTTGTACTTGATCGCAACATCGATGTATTACGTTCATTAGACGCGCAATTTGGTAACAAAGTTAAAGCGATTTACTCAACTGCCGATGCACTTGAAAAACACGTTTTAGAAGCAGACCTAGTAATTGGTGGCGTACTAATCCCAGGTGCAGCGGCACCTAAACTTGTTACAGCTGAACACATTAAAGCCATGAAGCCAGGCGCTGCAATTGTGGATGTTGCTATTGACCAAGGTGGTTGTATTGCAACGTCTAAAGCGACTACACACGCTGATCCAACATACATTGTTGATGACGTTGTGCACTACTGTGTAGCTAACATGCCAGGTGCAGTACCACGCACTTCTACCTTTGCACTTAATAATGCAACATTACCGTTTATTATTAACCTTGCAAACAAAGGTTACAAAAAGGCACTACTTGATGACGCGCACTTCTTAAAAGGCTTAAACGTAATTAAAGGCCAAGTAACGTATAAAGAAGTAGCAGAAGCGTTCAACATGGAATATGTTGATCCACGTACTGCAGTAGAAAACGCGTAATTTTGCGTTTAGTCGTTAGGTGTTATTGAATAAAATAGTTACCTAACTACAAACAATAAAAAAGCAGCTAATTAGCTGCTTTTTTTGTATCTAAATTTCGACTATATAAAGTAATTTATATAAAACGCTTAATTATAAAATCCACTTTTACGCGTTTAGCTTGACCAAGTAGCTTTTTAACCGGTTGTGGGTAATCTTCTACTGTTTCTAAATCATTTGGCCCCGTTAAACGGCGGCAGTGTTTTAAAATTTCCTGCTTTTCGTTATCTATGGCTTGCATAATACTTTGCTGTGGGTCTTCAATTAAAATACCGTTTTCAATATCAAGCCCCCACGCCCGCGGATTAAGATTGTGGCCGCTTAATAAGTGGCGTTGTCGGTCTGCGCAAATACCTTTTAAGTGAAACGAGTTACTATCGTGCTTCCATAAGTACACGTTTAAATTGCCGTTATCTATATGGCGCTTTTGCGATTTTACAAATTTATGCAAAATGGTTTCGTATAAATACGGTAATGCACCAATTTTACTAAACGGCTCATTTGGCGGCAGGTAAAAATCGTTCGCCGTTTTATCACCCACGACAATGGTTACCTGCTTACCTTGTTTTAATAATCTACGAAGCGAGCGCATAAGCGGCGCCGGAAAATTAAAATACGGTGTGTAAAGTACAAGCTCTTGCTCTGTGGTATCAAACAAATTTTTAATTAATCGGTTAAGGCTATTATTACGACGCCCTAAACCTAAAAACAAACGCACACCGAGTGGGTCGGTATTGGGCGTAGTTGGGTTTGCATAACTGGCCGACTTTAGCTCGCGCATTAATTGCTTTTGTTCAAATTTAAAGTCTATTAAGCGCTTAAGCGGGCGTGTATCAATACGCGGTACGGCTTGAGAAGCAATAAGCTTAGACTCAATAAAATCAATTACAGAGTCGCACAGCGCTGCTTGATTAACTAAAAAATAACGGTCCAGCCTGTAGCGATCATTATATTGTAAGTACACATTATTTAAGCTAGCACCGCTATACAAAAGCGTGTTATCGACCACAAAGCCTTTTAAATGTAATACACCAAAGAGCTCTTTTGCCTTAACGGGTACACCGTAAACTTGAACGTTTGATTTAAATTTTTCTAAATAGTCACAATATAAACTTGCGTTACCGTCTGATTTTGCTGCCCCAATAAGACCACGTTGAGCACGATGAAAATCAACCAACACTTTTATTTCAAGGTCGGGGTTCGCCAACGACACACGATGCAGCGCTTCGAGTATTTCACGCCCTGCTTCATCATCTTGTAAGTACAGTGCCGTAATGTAGATTCTTTGTTTTGCATTGCTAATTAAGCGTAGCAATTGCGTACGGTACTCTTGTGCGTTGGTTAAGACGTTAACGTCTTTTGAAGTCAACCCAAATGCGGGTTTTTCCTGCCAAAATAACATAGTTGCCTATTCACTAAGGTCACATAATCTATCAGTGACAAATAAAATTAAGTAAAACATATCAAAAAAATACTAACGGGTCATGAATTAACGAAGCTTTGTTGCTCATCTGTTTGTTTTTTAACCTCAACGCAGGCTTTTTTATCATTTACTGCAAGGTCAGTACATAATATTGCACAGCTTTTAATTTTGTCAGAAAAAAATATTCACATAATTTGTTTACTTGTGCCTTGTTTTTCTTAGAATCGAAGCCATTAAGTTCAGTATTAAACGTTTAGGAAAAGATCATGACTGAAGCAAAACACTCTAAGTTACTAATTTTAGGCTCAGGCCCTGCGGGTTACACTGCCGCGGTTTACGCAGCGCGTGCAAATTTAAACCCGGTTTTAATTACTGGTATTCAACAAGGTGGCCAATTAACGACCACAACTGAAGTTGAAAACTGGCCAGGCGATGCGCATGGTTTAACAGGCCCTGCATTAATGGATCGTATGAAAGAGCACGCTGAGCGCTTTGAAACGGAAATTGTGTTTGACCACATTAATAAAGTCGATGTGTCTAAGCGCCCTTTCACGCTTACTGGCGACCAAGGTACTTACACGTGTGATGCATTAATTATTGCCACAGGTGCGTCGGCTAAATACTTAGGCTTAGAGTCTGAAACTAACTTTCAAGGTCGTGGTGTATCTGCATGTGCTACGTGTGATGGTTTTTTCTATAAAGGGCGTAAAGTTGCCGTTGTAGGGGGTGGTAACACAGCAGTAGAAGAAGCGCTTTACTTATCTAACATTGCCGATGAAGTACACGTCATTCACCGTCGAGATAGCTTCCGCAGTGAAAAAATTCTTGCTGATCGCCTTAACGAAAAAGCGCAAAATGGTAACGTAGTAATGCACTACAACCGTACGCTAGACGAAGTACTTGGCGATGACATGGGTGTAACAGGCGTACGCATTAAAGATACACAATCTGATGCTACCGAGGAGCTTGATTTAGCTGGTGTGTTTATTGCTATCGGCCATAAGCCAAACACCGACATGTTTGAAGGCCAACTAGAAATGAAAGACGGCTATTTAGTGGTTGAGTCGGGCCTTAACGGTAACGCTACTCAAACAAGCGTACCTGGCGTATTTGCCGCAGGTGACGTGTCTGATCACATTTACCGTCAAGCAATTACATCTGCAGGTACAGGTTGTATGGCAGCCCTAGATGCAGAACGTTTCTTAGATAATCTGTAATCACGTTAAATATTTTAAAAGAGGCTGATAATTCAGCCTTTTTTTATGCCTAAAATGTAGTTACACTTTTATGATAATTAATAAGTTAAGCCCTCTATGAGAAACCAGCTATACCAACTCAGTGAAACCGATATAGCATTTCCAAATCCCGAATATGCACTCACCTCCCCCGATGGCCTGCTTGCCATAGGCGGCGATTTATCTGTAAAGCGATTAAGTAACGCCTATAAAATGGGGATTTTTCCGTGGTTTAGCGAAGGTGAGCCCATTATGTGGTGGTCGCCAAGTGAACGCGGCATTGTAGAGCTAAATGACTTTCATATAAGTAAAAGCTTGCGTAAACATTTAAAAAAGCACCCAGTAAAAGTAACCATTAACAATGCCTTTGCTGAGGTGATAGAAGCGTGCTGTGAGCAACGAATAGACACCGAAGGCACGTGGATAACAAACGAGATGTTAAGCGCTTATATTGCTGCACATGACGCTAATATTGCGCATAGTGTTGAGGTATGGCAAAACGGCGAACTTGCCGGTGGGCTTTATGGCATTATGCAAAATGGCATTTTTTGTGGCGAGTCGATGTTTCATCATCAAACTAATTGCTCAAAACTGGCCATGTGGGCGTTAGTTAATTGGTTAAAACGCCATAATGCACATTTTATTGACTGCCAACTAGAAAACCCCTATTTAACCTCTTTAGGCGCAAAAGTGATCCCTCGCTCAGAATTTTTGACTAGACTTAAATTAGCAGGTTCTTACAGCCTCAACCCGATGATGTGGCAGCCACAGGAGTTAATAGCAATTTATGAGTGAGCACATACCTTCTCGCGTAGGCCTTAGCCAAGAGTTTGCTTGTAGCTATTTACCTGACAGGCAAGAACAATTATTGGTAATACTTGACCCTACCTGTTACAGCACCCAAAAATTTGAGATGCTTTTATCGCTCGGCTTTAGGCGTAGCGGTAACCAAATTTACCGACCTCATTGCCCGTCGTGTAGTGCCTGTAATTCTGTACGCGTGTTAGCTCAAGAGTTTGACCCGTCAAAATCCCAAAAACGAAAACTCAATAAAGTAAAAGCACACTTTGAAGTTAAATACACTCAGGCTAAGCGCGAAGAATATTACCCGCTTTATAGTAAATACATTTCATTACGTCACAGCGATGGCACTATGTTCCCCCCTAATATAGAGCAATTTCAAAGTTTTTTATTTTGTAGCTGGCTAGAAATAACGTTTATTGAACTTTGGCACCAAGACACTTTAGTTGCAGTAGCCGTAACCGATTGTATGGATAATGCTGTTTCAGCTATTTATACGTTTTTCGATCCCGACTTTGAGCACTACAGTTTAGGCACTGTGATGATTTTACAGCAGCTCGAATTTGCCAAACAACAAAATAAAGAATTTGTGTATTTGGGCTACCAAATCGATGAATGCACCAAAATGAAATACAAAACTCAGTTTTTACCCGCGCAAAAACACGTTAATGACCAGTGGTTGGCTATTTAATTTGCAAAAATGCCCGCTGCGCCTTTACTTATTGGCGTATTTTGGGCAAAATCTGCAGCGTTTAACTATTAAAGAGGTGTTACGCTAAACATGGCGAAAGAAGACGTAATCGAAATGCAAGGGACTGTCCTTGATACTTTACCAAATACAATGTTCCGAGTTGAGCTAGAAAATGGTCACGTAGTTGTGGCTCATATTTCAGGTAAAATGCGCAAAAACTACATCCGTATTTTAACCGGCGATAAAGTAACGGTAGAAATGACGCCTTACGATTTATCGAAAGGTCGTATCGTATTCCGTGCTCGCTAAGTGCGTAAACGAGATTTAGTTTTTGGCTAGTGAATAACTAGCTTAAAGCGTTTATTAAATGTAATTGATGGTGCTGACTAGCAATTACATTTAATAAACAAAAAACCCAGCTTTTGCTGGGTTTTTTGTTGCCTAAAAAAAGCAAAAAAAAGCCCGCACGTATTGCTCAGGCTAGTTTATATACCCATTCGCATAATTAAGTTACTATTTAGCGGATGGGTATTATAAGTGAATGCTCTTATTTAAGCGGGTGTTAAATTGCTTTCATAGTCAAAGTTAATTTTCTTATCTTTAACTGACACTTTAACAGTACCGCCATCAACCAGCTCACCAAAGAGTATTTCATTAGCCAACGGCTTTTTAAGCTCATCTTGAATAACACGTGCCATTGGGCGTGCCCCCATCGCTTTGTCGTAGCCTTTGTCTGCTAACCATTCACGCGCTTTAGAGGTCAGTTCAAGGTTAACCGACTTTTTATCTAGTTGTGCTTGCAGCTCAACTACAAACTTGTCAACCACTTGCAAGATAACCTCTTTTTCAAGGTGGTTAAACCAAATAATATTATCTAAGCGGTTTCTAAATTCGGGTGAAAATACCTTGTTAATTTCGCTCATTGCATCATGCGTATGATCTTGCTCGGTAAAGCCAATCGATTTGCGTGTTGTTTCTTGCACACCGGCATTGGTTGTCATAACCACCACGACGTTTCTAAAGTCAGCTTTACGACCATTGTTATCGGTTAACGTACCGTGATCCATGACTTGCAGTAGTATGTTGTAAATATCTGGATGGGCTTTTTCAATTTCATCCAATAATACAACTGCATGCGGGTTTTTAATAACAGCTTCGGTGAGTAAACCACCTTGTTCAAAACCAACATACCCAGGAGGCGCACCAATTAGACGGCTCACTGCATGGCGCTCAACGTACTCTGACATATCAAAACGGATAAACTCAACGCCCATACATTTTGCAAGCTGTTTTGTAACCTCGGTTTTACCTACACCCGTTGGCCCTGCAAATAAGAACGAGCCTACTGGTTTATCTTCGTTTGCAAGCCCAGAGCGAGATAAACGAATCGCAGATGTTAGCGCGTCAATAGACTGATCTTGCCCAAACACTAACATTTTAAGATTACGATCAAGATTTTTAAGCGTTTCTTTATCGGTCGATGACACGCTTTGAGCTGGGATACGCGCCATTTTAGCAATAATCGATTCAATATCTGATACACCAATGGTTTTTTTGCGCTTAGAGCTTGGCTGCAAACGTTGGTTGGCACCGGCTTCATCTATTACATCAATGGCTTTATCAGGTAAGTGACGCTCATTAATGTATTTAGCACTTAGCTCTGCAGCTGCTTTTAGTGCTTTTTGTGTGTAACGAATGCCATGGTGTTCTTCATAACGCTCTTTTAAACCATTTAAAATTTTAGTGGTATCAGCCACACTCGGTTCAAGTACATCAATTTTTTGGAAACGGCGAACTAACGCACGGTCTTTTTCAAAAATATTTTTGTACTCATTGTAAGTGGTTGAGCCCATACAACGTAACTGCCCGCTCGAAAGTAGCGGTTTAAGTAAGTTAGATGCATCCATAACACCACCCGATGCAGCACCTGCACCAATAATAGTGTGTATTTCATCAATAAATAATATTGAGTTAGGTTTAGCTTGTAACTCTTTTAACAGGCTCTTAAAGCGTTTTTCAAAGTCGCCGCGGTATTTAGTGCCAGCAAGCAATGCGCCCATATCAAGCGAGTAAACAACAGCATCGGCAATCACTTCAGGCACTTGCTCGTTAACAATACGATACGCAAGGCCCTCTGCAATGGCTGTTTTACCAACGCCGGCTTCACCAACAAGCAATGGGTTATTCTTTTTACGGCGACATAAAACCTGCACCGTACGCTCTACTTCGCTGTCGCGACCTACTAATGGGTCTATGTTGCCGTCTTTAGCTTGCGCATTTAAGTTAGTGGTAAAGCTATCTAACTTACTTGCTTCTTCGTTTTGAACCTCTTGTACTTCTTCATGAATATCGTCAGTGTCATCACCTAACTCATCATCGGATTTAGAAATACCATGAGAAATAAAATTCACTATATCTAAGCGAGAAATATCACTTTTCTTAAGTAGATAAACTGCTTGGCTTTCCTGTTCAGAAAAAATAGCAACAAGGACGTTTACTCCCGTCACTTCGTTTTTACCTGATGATTGAACATGAAAAACTGCACGCTGAAGCACGCGCTGAAAGCCCAGTGTTGGTTGGGTTTCGCGTTCTTCTTCTAAGTCGGGAATAACCGGTGTGGTTTCGTCTATAAATTCTAATAGCTCGGTTTTTAAACCTGAAATATCCACCCCACAGGCGTTTAACGCTTCGCCTGCTGAAGGATTATCTAAAAGCGCAAGTAAAAGGTGTTCTACCGTCATAAACTCATGGCGGCGTGTACGCGCTTCACGAAACGCGGCGTTTAACGTTAGTTCTAAGTCTTTGTTTAGCATTGGCAACCCCTTACTGAGATAATTATTTTATACCACAACAATGAGATGATTGATCACCTAATTGGTATTTATTCCTGCTCACAACTACAAAGCAGTGGATGCTCGTTATCCCGTGCATAACGGTTAACTTGTTCCGCTTTGGTATGGGCTACATCGGCGCTAAATACACCGCATATCCCCTTCCCTTTTTCGTGAACTTGTAGCATCACATCAGTTGCTCTATCGCTATCCATATTGAAAAACGTCATCAGGACTTCTATTACAAAGTCCATTGGCGTGTAGTCGTCGTTATTTAAAACAACTTTGTATTTTCGCGGTGGTTGCAGCTTTTGCTTTTCACTATCACGAACTGTGTCTATGACACCTGAATCTTTCATACCAATCATAATTAAATATAGTCTTGTCTTTAGAACTCAAGCAAACTTGAATAAAAAATAAATTAAATGTTAAAAAAATAACACAAAACACTTGACTGACTGGCCAAATAAACTACAGTCAGAAGTAGATTGATTAATCATTAGTCAGTCTAGCAAATTATACGGTTTAGAATAACTAAATTAGTCAACTTATAGAAGGATGTAGAAGTATGGCTTGTGGTAAAGTCAAATGGTTCAACAACGCCAAAGGTTTTGGTTTCATCGTAGAAGACGGCTGCGAGAATGATATTTTCGCTCATTACTCAACGATTGTAATGGATGGTTATAAGACACTTAAAGCTGGTCAAGATGTAACATTCGAGCTAGAACAAGGCCCTAAGGGCTTACACGCTAAAAACATAGCCCCTAACGGCGACATTTTAGAGTGATCAAAATTTGTTCGACTAAAGCGAGCGACCTAATTTAGATCCTCGCTTAATTTCCCACTTACCATTCAACACTCTCCTTATTACTAAATTGCTCCTATACACACTAAATTCAACCCTTTTCCTTGATTTTATTTTATATACCCCAATGTTCTAACAGTTACCTGCTAATTTAGGCTGTACAAAAGCGCAAGCGCTAGCCCTTTTTAAACAAGCTTGTTACACTCTTGTTGCTAAATTACGCGGTTACATTTTAGCTAATGCTTTTACGCTGCTAAATACGTGTACTTTGCAACCTATAAAAATCAGTTAGTCAGGTGTGACTATTCTGCCTTATGGCATATTAAGAGTACCGACACCTAACAAACTGCTTATTAACGCAGTCATGCGCTAATGAGTTTCTTTGCATTGTTGAATACGGCCACTGCGGCCTACTATCTAGGAATGATGATGACATCAAAAATTATCTACACTAAAACGGACGAAGCTCCGGCGCTAGCAACCTACTCGTTGCTACCAATTATCCAAGCCTATACAAATGCGGCAGGTGTTGAAGTTGAAACTCGCGATATCTCATTAGCAGGTCGTGTAATTGCAAACTTCGCTGATTACCTTACTGAAGAGCAACGCATTGGCGATGCGCTTGCAGAACTTGGCGAACTTGCAAAAACACCAGAAGCAAACATCATCAAATTACCAAATATCAGTGCGTCTGTACCGCAATTACGCGCTGTGATTAAAGAGCTTCAAGAAAAAGGTTACGCACTACCAGAATACCCTGCTGAGCCTAAAAATGATGAAGAAGCTAAAATTAAAGCAACTTACGACAAAATTAAAGGCAGCGCTGTAAACCCAGTATTGCGTGAAGGTAACTCAGATCGTCGTGCGCCTGGCTCTGTTAAAGAATATGCACGTAATAACCCGCATTCAATGGGTGCGTGGAGCAAAGATTCACAATCATACGTTGCGAGCATGAGCGAAGGCGATTTCTTTGGTTCTGAGCAATCAGTAACCGTTGATGCAGCAACTGATGTACGTATTGAACACGTAGCGACTAATGGCGAAGTAACTGTACTTAAGCAAAGCACTCCGCTAATCGCTGGCGAAGTAATAGATGCGTCACGCATTAGCGCAGCTAAATTACAAGCGTTTTTAGCAGCAGAAATTGATGCCGCGAAAGAAAAAGGCGTATTATTTTCGCTTCACATGAAAGCGACAATGATGAAAGTATCTGACCCTATTATTTTTGGTCACGCGGTAAAAGTTTTCTACAAAGACGTATTTGCTAAACACGGCGAGCTTTTTGAAGAGCTAGGTGTTGATGTAAATAACGGTTTAGGCGACGTTTATTCTAAAATTCAATCATTAGATGATGCTAAGCGCGAAGAAATTGAAGCAGACATTCAAGCGGTTTATGCTGATCGTCCTGCCATTGCAATGGTTGACTCTGACCGTGGTATTACTAATTTACACGTACCAAGCGATGTGATCATTGATGCATCTATGCCTGCTGCTATTCGTTCAAGCGGTCAAATGTGGAACAACGACGGTAAACTACAAGACACTAGCTTTGTGATCCCAGATCGTAGCTACTCAAGCGTTTACCAAGCGACTATTGATTTTTGTAAAGAAAATGGCGCATTTGATCCTACCACTATGGGTAGCGTTCCAAACGTAGGCTTAATGGCTCAAAAAGCAGAAGAATACGGTTCTCACGATAAAACGTTTGAAGCAAAAGCGGATGGCTCAATCCGTGTTGTTGATGCAAATGGCACTACGCTACTTGAGCACACTGTTGAGCAAGGCGATATTTGGAGAATGTGTCAGGTTAAAGACGCACCAATCCAAGATTGGGTTAAACTGGCGGTAAACCGTGCACGTGCAACGGGCGTACCTGCTGTTTTCTGGTTAGATGAAAATCGCGCTCACGATGCTCAGCTTATTAAAAAGGTAAACAAATACTTACCAGATCACGATACAGATGGCCTAGACATTCAAATTTTAGCGCCGCTTGAAGCAACTTTATTCTCATTAGCGCGTATTAAAGAAGGTAAAGACACTATTTCTGTAACAGGTAACGTATTACGTGACTACCTAACAGATTTATTCCCAATTTTAGAGCTGGGTACTAGTGCTAAAATGCTTTCAATTGTTCCTCTTATGAACGGCGGTGGCTTATTTGAAACTGGTGCAGGTGGTTCAGCACCTAAGCATGTTCAACAGTTCGAAAAAGAAAACCACTTACGTTGGGATTCGTTAGGCGAGTTTTTAGCATTAGCGGCTTCGCTTGAGCACCTAAGTGTGAATACAGGCAACAAAAAAGCCCAAGTACTTGCTGACACACTAGATAAAGCAACCGGTACGTTCTTAGCTGAAAACAAGTCGCCTTCACGTAAAGTAAAAGAAATTGATAACCGTGGTTCTCACTTCTTCTTATCTCTATTCTGGGCACAAGAGCTGGCTAAGCAAGACGAAGACAGTGAGCTTAAAGCGCAATTTACACAAATTGCCAACGATTTAGAAACGCAAAAAGAGCAAATCGTAAACGAGCTTAACGATGCGCAAGGTCCTTCAATGGATATTGGTGGTTACTTCCAACCAAATGATGAGGCAGCGTTTAAAGCAATGCGCCCAAGCCCAACCTTTAACGAAATTTTATCTAAATTAGTATAATTTTAGATTAAATTAAAAAACCGCTTACGTAAAAAGTAAGCGGTTTTTTGTGCCTGGCTTTTGTATAAAAAATCCGCTATTTATAAAATAGCGGCCTGTAAACAATTAAAGCTATTTTAATTATTTTGTATAAGCTCGCGGCATAGATGACTCAGTAGTGTAGCGCTCACGTAGTTTATCTTGGCGAGACTGTGTAGATACTTCTTCACCATTAATAATCATTTTACTTACATGACTGCTTAACTCAAACGGGTCATTGCTCCACATCACTACATCAGCGGCTTTTCCAACTTCAATACTGCCAGCATTAATATTAAACACACTTGCTACATTAGATGTAACGGCCTTTAATGCGCCTTGTTGGCTCATGCCATATGAAACAGCATTGCCTGCATCAAAACGAAGTTGGTAAATATTATGACTGGCATCGCCGCCCACGGTTAAAATAACCTTAACCCCTGCTTTTTCTAGCACGGCTGCGTTATCTAAACTGGCATGTAGCGAGTCAAAGCTTGAGGGTAAGCTATCCATAGCACTCATAATTACGGGTACTTGCGCTTTAGCAATCTGCTCTTTAACAACAACCGCATCTTGTGCGCCATTGAGCACTAAATTAATACCAAATTGCGCTTTAACTTTAAGGAGCTCAATAATATCGGCCGCACGAGATACGCCAACTACCATTGGCATATCGCCGCTAAGTACTTTACGCATGACTTTATCTTCAGTGCTAGGCTTGCTGTCGTCGTCTTTTTTAGGCTTTTTAGCTGCTTTTGTTTGGTGCTCTTCAAGCTTATTAATGAGGGTTTGCAATGTAAATGCGCGCGACCCCTTGCTGCGCTCACCCAAATAAACCACTAAAGCAGCTTGCTTTTGTATATCGCTTTGTAAATTTCCGCTTAAATCAACAACACTTGCTAGGCCTGCAAAAATACTATCGCCCCCATGTGGGGTAATAATATCGCGAGTTACACCACCTTTACGTGCATAAGGGATAAGGCTTGAGTGAGCGTTGTAAGCAAGGCTTACGTCAAAATCAATACCTGCTTTTTCTTCGCCAGCATCACGTGAGCCTGCAACCGCGCTGACTTCTACTAAGCCAAGTTGGTTAATACTGGCAATAAACCCTGGCGTAACAATGCGGCCTTGAGCATCGATAACTTGGTCTGCATATACTTGTTGCGGGTTAATAGCGGTAATTTTACCGTTATCCATTATAATACTAGCGTTCTCTAGCACACCTTGCTCAGTAGCGGTATGAAGCGTTGCATTCACAATGGCAAGCGAGCGAGCATCCACTGTAGCTGAGGCTAACAATCCGGCAGCAACCAGAGATAGCGAAAACGAACGTGATAAATTTTTCATTCTGGGCTCCTTATTGTTGGCCTAACATAAAATCACTTTGTGCCTGAAATGCGCTGTCGTTTCTATCGTAAACTTTTGCGCCATCAATAAATACTTGTTCAGCTTTTGCGTAAACGCTAAATGGGTTTTGGTTCCAAATAACAACATCGCCTTGCTTACCTGCTTCAAGCGAACCCGTTTTATCTTCAATACCCAATGATTTAGCCGCGTTAGAAGTGATCCACTTAATTGCGTGCTGCTCCGAAATATCAAAACCATTTTCGTTTGCACGGTACATTACTTTACCCGCTTCTTGGTTTAAGCGCTGAATAGTGGTGTCTGAGTCAGAGTGCACAATAGCGCACGAATTTTTTACCGCATCAACAATAGCTACGTTTTCTTGAACCATGTCGTAGGCTTCCATTTTAAAGCCCCACCAATCTGGCCAAAGTGCAGCACACGAACCATTTTCAGCCAGTAAATCTGCAATTTTATAAGCTTCTACACCGTGATGGAAAGTACCTGCGTGATAGCCAAATTCTTTTGACAGATCGATCATCATTGCCATTTCTTCAGCTTTATAACAATGATTATGAATTAACACTTCACCTTCAATAACCGCTTTTAGTGTATCGTGCTTAATGTCGCGAGCCGGTGCTTGTGGGTTTAAGCCTGCTTCGTAATCAGCGTCGTACTTGTCCCATGCACGTTTGTACTCTTGTGCTTCTGCCCATGCCATTCTGTAGCCGGCCATGTTACCCATACGGGTTGAAGGTAAAGTACCTTGGCGGCCATATACGCGTTTTGGGTTTTCACCACAGGCCATTTTTAAGCCATTAGGTGCATCAGGAAATTTCATTGCTTGCATTGTATGCGCAGGAATGTTTTTGAGTGTTACGCCACGCCCGCCAAATAGGTTAGCTGAACCTGGTAAAATTTGTAGTGAAGTAATACCACCTTCGCGGGCGCGGTTAAAGCCTGGATCTTGAGGCCATACAGAATGCTCTACCCACACCTCGGCAGTATTTGGGCTGGTCATTTCGTTACCATCTTGATGAGACTCAACTGATGGGCTTGGGTAGGCACCTAAGTGAGAGTGTACATCAATAATACCTGGGGTAACCCATTTACCCTGTGCATCAATGATTATATCTGCATTGGCCGATAAGTCTTTACCTACTTGTTGTACTTTACCATCAACAAGTAGTACATCAGCATCATTTAAACGCTCGCCTGTACCGGTAAGTACGGTTGCATTGGTAATTAAAGTGCTTTTACTTGCCAGCGGTGTGTAAGTGCTTGGGTATGGGTTTTTATTAATGGTGATTTTTGCATCTTGCGGGCCGTTTTCTTGGCAACCAACAAGCGCAGCAGCTAAACCAACTGCTAACATTGAGGGTGCAAATTTTTGCATGTTGTTAGGTTCTCCTGTTTTTTTGCTACTTTAGCTAAAGCGGCGTAATAAAGCTAAAAAAACAGGTAAAAAAGCGATTAATTGAGTTAAACGGCTGTCATTATTTTTTTATATAATTGTTATACAACTTTTCTAGCGCGGCTTCGGTAGTAAGGGAAGGATCTTTGTTTATAAAGTGTTTAACCGTGCGTGTCACAAAGTCTGAGTTTTGCTTATGTTGCTTAGCAAAATCCTTAATTAAACTATTGCCATCGCTTGCTGTTGTTACTTTATTATGGCGATGACGATACTGGCTAAGCGCCCTGTTAAAATCGCCATTATAATCCTCAACCAGTATTTTATAAAAATCACTTTTTTGAACTTTAAGCTCGTTAATACAGTAATTTAATGCCTCTTTAAAGTCGGTAAAAACGGTGCCTTCTACATCAAACTCTTTGGTTTTTTCGCGTACGGTTACACGGGCTTCTTCGGTGGCATAGGTAAAGCCTGTAAATGCTAAACGCTCAGATGCCTCTTTACCTAATTTCATACCCGCTTGAATGCTGTGCGCAAATTCATCGCTCATTTCGCTTAATTCGTTTTCTTCCCACATGTTATAAACACGCAGCGCTTTAGCATACTTATTAGAGAGCTTTTTTTTAAGTTTTGTAAAGCGCTCATCTATTGTCATTAGCCTTTCATTATGTAATAAGGCATTGCACTCGTAACATGCTGCAATTGATATAAAATCGGCCTCTTCGCCTAAATCAATAATGCTCTGTAACATGTGCAGGGGCGGGCAATGGTCGCGCTCTGTGGCTTCGCACCCACAATAAAAACATTGGTT
This sequence comes from Pseudoalteromonas sp. P1-7a, assembly GCF_001401855.1. Lineage (NCBI taxonomy): Bacteria > Pseudomonadati > Pseudomonadota > Gammaproteobacteria > Alteromonadales > Pseudoalteromonadaceae > Pseudoalteromonas > Pseudoalteromonas sp. P1-7a. The sequence goes on from NZ_LKDU01000009.1 coordinate 56,371, forward strand.
AAAATGTTTGTGCTCGCAGGCATACGCTTGCTGGTAATAGCTGGCTAACGTTTTGCTCACTGATTCTCCTAAAAATTAAGCGCGTAAATATTGGGGGCGATGATAGCAGGCTGAGAAAATATGTCAGTAGCTGTAAAATAATTTTACCTAAGTGTGTCAAAAAACACACTTATTAGGGCTTAAATTCAGTCACCTAGGTTAAATGTGTATTTTTAAACATACCTGCTTACACCTTGTTGCGTTTGGTTAACAGCTTTTTAGTTTAAATCGCTCAATAATAAAGCTGAACCACAAACAATGAGGACTAATTATGAACACGTTAAAAGCGACTTTTTGCACAACTATGGTACTAGGGGCAACTTTATTAATCGCAAAACCAGCATTAGCAACGCAGTTTATCGCGGCCGATTCTTCGCCAGGTACACAGGCTTGTATGGCTGTTGCAGCGAATAAATCGTACAGTTTGCGTAAAGCGTTACGCGATTTAAATATAAGCAAAGCGGTAATGAGCAAAAAACTGCACTGTAATAACTTATCAATGGGCGACTTTGTTAGTTTGTATAACCTTGATAAAAGCGCTAATTATTTAAATATTGATACCAGTACTCGCACATCAATTAAAGATTTAGCTAAGTCGAACAACCCAGAAAAAGTCATTATCACAGGGCCAAAATAGTATGGCGGTAACACAAAACTAAGTCTGCTTTGTAAGCAGGCTTAGTTTATTAAATAATGGCCGCAATTAAGCCAAATAAACCGCCAAACACACCGCCCCACACTACTAGCCAACCTAAATGCTCACGTATCATCGTTTGAATAATGTCTTTAACCATTTTAGGGGTGAGTTCATTTAAACGCTCATCAACTAATTTAAGTACCGTAGCATGTAAGCTTTGTGCGCTATTGCCTTGCGACAACGTATCGTTTACTAGCGCTTTAAAATCGTCTGTTTGGCTAATTTGCGCAAGTGATAGCTGCATTTTTTCAATAAACTTTTCTCGCATTGGCTCTATTGCCTCTGTGCCGCCAAACATACCTAGCATGCTACCAAACTGTGATTGCTCTATCACGTGCAGTAGGTTGTCGAACGCAGGGTTTAAATCAACCTTAGTAATAATACCTTCAAAGTCGATATTAGGTTGTGCTTTGTTAAGTAGATTATTAATTTTTTGCTCTGAGAAAAACTCAGTCAAAATTAAATTACGAATAGCCACTTTAAAACTTTCAAATTTTAAAGCAATAACGCCCGAGCCGTATAACAAAGGGACCTTTTCAAATAACATATGAACAGCCAATAAGTTTGTGACAGCTCCAGATAGCGCAAATAACCCCACCGATAACACAATAGCTTGGTTAAAAAAGTAGCCTATCACGACACACAAAACCGCAAGCAAATTGGTGATAAAACTTTTGTTCATTGTTACTCCATAAGCATTTTTTATATCGTTAATTTTACAACGATTAGTTTGTTAAATTAATACTTTTTTGCCATAGTTTAAGTATCTGTTTAAAAGGCGAGCAATTGATATGTGGAAAACAGTAAACGAGCACATTAGCCAAGCCATTCATTATGACTTTAAACATACTTACAAACGCCAGCTGCAAAGTACAAATACCGATAAACTCTATCAATTAACTGATGGTAAGCACAATTACCTGGTTAAAATTGCCCTCAAAAACGAGCTAGATCGTCTAGAAAGCGAAGCGATTGGGCTTAAACAGCTTACCCAAAATAGTGTTTTTATGGTACCTGACTGCATTGTAACAGGTGCTAATATTGAATTTTCGTTTATTGTACTTGAGTGGTTAGTACTTGATAAACAGCCCCACACTCATTGGCACGATATGGGAAAGCAACTGGCTATGCTGCATCAAAAGCACGACCAAGCAATGTTTGGATTTGACGAAGATAACTACCTAGCCACAACCGTGCAACCAAACCAATGGCATAAAAAGTGGGATTTATTTTACGCAGAAGAGCGTATAGGCTGGCAACTTCAACTATTAGCCGAGAAAGGTATTGAGCTTGTTGAGCCTGAGCTATTAATTAACTTGGTAAAAGAGCAACTACATAGCCATGTAGTTCAGCCCTCTTTAGTACATGGTGATTTTTGGCGTGGAAATATGGGTTTTATTAAAAATGTACCCACCTTGTTTAACCCAGCATGCTATTACGGTGACCGCGAGGTCGATATCGCAATGAGTGAGCTATTTGCCCCCTTACCAGATGATTTTTATAACGCCTATAACGCGCAATACCCACTAAGCGATAACTATAATAAGCGTAAAGCGATATACCAGCTTTACCCTATTTTAAATCACGCAAATATTTTTGCAGGGCATTACCTTACTCAAGCTAAGCAACATATTGATACGCTGCTATCGCTTTAAATAATAATGCTTCTAAGGCGTAAAGTTACTGTCATAAACGTCGCTTCAGCACTATAGTTAAAAGGATGTAATTAAGGCTCAATACCTTGTTGTTTAGTTCAGTTTTGAGCCATCAAGTTGTTGCTAGTATAACCGCACAACTTAATTAATGCGTATCAACAAGTTAATTCTTACCTTGGTACTATTGGAGTGATTATGAAAGATTTTTTATCACAACGTATCACCTGCCCTCACTGTGGCAACCACATACACCTAGATATCGACGCAAGCATGGGAGATCAAGACTACATTGAAGAATGCAATGCCTGTTGTAACCCTATTCATTTAAATATGCATATAGACCATGCTCATAAAAAATTAGAGTTACACATAGACAGCGACGATGAGCAAATTTTTTAGCCCTGGTGGCGTAAGTAATTTTCTACCGTGTTAACAATAGTATAAGTTTGTTGATCAACTTCTATATTTAGTTCATCACCCTCTTGTGCGTTACCTAAATTTGTAATGGCCAGCGTTTCGGGGATCAAGTGTAACCAAAATCCCTGCTCGTCAATTTCGCCCACGGTTAAACTTGCGCCATTTATTGCTACAAAGCCTTTGTATAAAACATACTTTTGCCATTTAGACGGTAGGCTTAACTGAATTTTACAGTTGTTTTGCTCTTTGACTATTTGCTTGATTTGGGCAGTACAGTGAATGTGCCCAGATACAATATGGCCACCTAGTTCAGTACCAAAAGTGACTGAACGCTCGTAATTGACTAAACTACCTACTGCAAGCTTGCCTAAATTGGTAAGTAATAATGTTTCATCGATTACATCAAAGTGCACTTGTGCCACTACATCATGGTTACTTAATTCTACTTTAACCACTGTTAGGCAACAGCCATTAATTGCAATACTGGCCCCTAAATCAAGGTGTTTAACGTATTCATCACCTACCGATACAACCAAGCGTAAAACCCCTTCAGTATGTGTGGTAGATACAACAGTGGCTTGAGTTTGAACGATTCCTGTAAACATAAAATCACTTAAAATTATTACAAAGTGCTAGTTTAACGTATCAACGGGTAAAATCATTCACTACAGTGATTTTTATTTGAAACACAATCGATTACAATTGCGCCCTGTTTTATCAAATAGCTGTTTTTATGACCTTTAGTAGCTGGGAAGCCAAACGTTTAATTACCCTTGCCGTACCTGTATTTTTAGCACAAGTAACACTCGTTTTAATGTCGGTGGTCGACACTATTATGGCAGGCCAAGTAAGCCCCACAGATTTAGCTGCGCTATCGATTGCAACCGGTATATGGAACCCGTTATTACTAGCGCTGCAAGGTATTTTGCTCGCGTTAACTGGGATTATTGCCCAATTTGCAGGTGCTAATGATAAAAAAGGCATTAGCCATTATTTTCAGCAAGCACTGTATTTAACCGCAATTTTAAGCACAATTGGTTTTGGTATCGCCAACCTAGCCGATATTGTTATTTTAAAACTCGATACAACCCCCGCTATTGCAAGCCTTGCGCATGACTATATTCATTTTGTGAAATGGGGCGCCTTTGGTTTTTTAATTTTTACTGTTTATCGCAATATGACCGAAGGCATGGGGATGACAAAACCGGCTTTTTATATCAGCTTGCTGGGCCTTGGCGTTAATATTCCGGCTAACTATATTTTTATAAATGGTTTATTTGGCTTACCAGCTTTAGGCGGTGCGGGGTGTGGCATTGCTACGGCATTGGTACTAACTGTAATGGCTGTTGCACAAGTAACCTATTGCCAGTTTAGTAAAAAAATAGATGCAAAAGCCCTGCTGGCAAATTTTGAAAAGCCCAATATTAAAACCATTGGCATTATTACTAAATTAGGTATACCCATTTCGTTGGCCACCTTTTTTGAAATTACGCTATTTGCGTGCATACCTTTGTTTATTGCACATTTAGGCGCTGTTGCAGTGTCGGGCCATCAAATTGCAGGAAGCGTAACTGCATTATTATTTATGATGCCACTGAGCTTATCTATCGCCATTAGTATTCGTATTGGTAATTTATTTGGTCAAAACCATTTAAGCCAATTAAAAACTGCTATATCGACTAGCTACATATTAGCCATTGCTATAGCGTTATTTTTAGCATTTATAACCTTTATTGGCCGCAATTTAATAAGCCAACTATACACCGACAGCCCTGCTGTTATTGCCTTAGCTAGCTCTATTATGATTTTAGCCTGTATTTATCAAATTCCTGATGCACTGCAAGTCGCTGCCAATGGCATATTAAGGGGTTTAAAGCATACTCAGCCTATATCGTATATCACGTTTATATCGTACTGGTTAATCGGTTTTGCTTTAGGCTACGTATTAGGAAGAACAGATTTAATTGTGCCCGCCATGGGGCCGCACGGTTTTTGGATAGGTATTATTTTTGGTTTAACCGTTGCTGCTGTGTGGCTTATTTTCACCGTTAATAAGCGATTAAAGCAGGCGCCATTTGTATAAAAAAGCCCTTACATTATTATTTAGCAAAACATGGTTAAGCTTTTTATTAGCTGTGTGTTGCGCCGTGCTTGCTGGGTGTTCAAAAGCGCCCAGCACCACGTATCAAACATACACAGAACGCTTAAGTAATACCCTTGAAATCCAGGCCCCAAGCTTAAGTAAGCCTGCTCCAATTAGCCCGCTATTACCCCAAAATACGCTTACTAAAGGCAGCACTATCAGCTTGGTCGAACTTGCCAGTCTAAGCCATTGTAAACTCAGCTTACTTATTAGCGAGCATAATAATCAGCTAGGCAAAACGGCAGGCTATGCCAGTGTTTTAAAGTATCAAATAGAGTTTGTGCAAAATGCGCAGCAGTGCTTAAGCACACTTAAGCCTGACTCAAACATTTACAAAACCCTATTAAATGCAAAAGCGCAAAAAGAGCAAACACTAAACCACTACTTTAATTTAATGCTGTATAACGAATTAGAGCTTAAAAACACGTGGCAAGCTAGCAGCGCAGAGCTTGCTGTGGCGCCGGCTGGGTATAGCGACACCGTAGCGGCCATGCAGAAGCTTGCACAGTTAAAGCGCCACATACTCAATAAACACTATTTAAAAATCAACTCCGCAGACATATTTAACGCGTTAGAGCAGCTTAACAAGTACCGTTTTAACCAATTACTTATTTACTCTGCGCGTTTGCAAATAGCATTTAATAATTCAGCAACGCAATTTATTCAGTCGCAATCAATTGATGAGATATGCCCAGCAGGAAAAAATAAAAAAGTAGCGACAATAGTTAGCCACGTCTTCCAAAAGTTTTACCTCAAAGAAATACAGCCTTATCAGGCTAATTTAGCAGGCTACCTTGAAACACTATTACCTCTGTATAGCCAACTTTGGCTTGACGAACCCATAACAAATAGCCAAATAAACATTTTGATAGCGCAGAATTCGCAAAATAATCTATTAAACCAACTTAAAGGCTCAGCCAAAAAACACGTAACCTGGTGGCAAAACTTTTATAAAACGTGTGAAATCAGCCCAATATGAATAAAAAAACGGCAAATAAACCTAAAAGCAACAAACTTGCTTGATTCACCACTCACCACGCTATATATTAGCGGCCGCTGGTAAATTATATTCACCGCATCTTAATTAGGTAATACGACCGTAGCTTAGTTGGTTAGAGCGCTACCTTGACATGGTAGAGGTCGGTGGTTCGAATCCACTCGGTCGTACCAAATTTATTCTTCCCTATGAATAAATATAATTAAGTTATTATTTATACGACTGTAGCTCAGTTGGTTAGAGCGCTACCTTGACATGGTAGAGGTCGGTGGTTCGAATCCACTCAGTCGTACCAAAACTATTCTTCCTTTTGAATAAATATATATTTTTACGACTGTAGCTCAGTTGGTTAGCGCGATACCTACTCTCTATGACCCACGCCGAAATCGGTGGTTCGAATCCACTCAGTTGTACCAAAACTACTCCCCTTCGAAATATTTTTGGCGCTTATTAAAGGGGTAATATTTACCCTTTCATTTGTTCAAGCTCTTTGCCTTTAGTTTCGTGTAAAAACTTAAATACAAATATGACTGAAACAAACGCACAAAATGCGTAAAAACCATAAGCCCCAACTAAACCAATGCCTGTGAGCATAACAGGGAACGACCAGGTAATTAAAAAGTTAGCTATCCACTGGGCAAAGCCGGCAACTGCAAGACCAGAGCCGCGAATTTGGTTAGGGAACATTTCGCCTAACATAACCCACATTACAGGGCCCCACGATAAGTTAAAAAAGAAAACATACGCATTAGCGGCTATTAAAGCAACTATGCCCTGCTCTCCTAGTTCTAAGTTACCTGTTGAGCCAATATCTGCGTTTAAAAAGGCATAAACAATAACAGAAAGTGTCACCGTCATACCAATTGAGCCGGTTAACAAAAAAGGTTTTCTGCCAATTTTGTCTATAAAATACATGGTAATAAACACTGCTAAAATACTTACAAAGCCGCTTATTATATTAATAAGTAACGCGTCAGATTCAGTAAAACCGGCTGCTTGCCAAAGTACCGCGCCGTAGTAAAAAACAACGTTAATGCCGACTAATTGCTGAAATGTAGCTAAGCCAATTCCTATCCAAACAATGGGGCGTAAACGTTTTTTAGGTTTATCAATAAGATCAGATAATTTAGGTTGGTGTTTATCGCCAGCAAGAGACTCTGCTATTTCATTTAATTTAAGAGCGGCAGTTTCAGCACCATATAATGACGATAAAACACGTGCAGCAGCGTCTTTTTTACCAGCCATAATTAAGTATCGTGGGCTTTCAGGGATAAAAAATAAAGCGATTAAAAACAAGCATGCAGGTAATAACTCAACCCAAAACATCCAACGCCATGTTTCAAAGTCGAGCCAAAATATAGCCGTAGAGCCGCCAGCCGTATTTGCTAAAAAATAGTTACTCACAAATGCGCTAAACAAACCAAATATAATAGCCACTTGTTGAAGTGTAGAGAGCGTGCCTCTGTATCGTGCGGGGGCAATTTCGCTAATATAAGCTGGGGTCATAACCGATGCAGCCCCTACAGCTAAGCCGCCTAAAATGCGATAAATCACAAATTCAAACGATGTGACTGACACACCCGAGCCCCAAGCACTTATAATAAATAAAGCAGCGGCAAAAAGTAAAATTGGACGCCGACCAAATTTATCAGCCAATCGACCTGCGCAAAACGCACCAATGGCACAACCAATTAGCATGCTCGATACGTTAAATCCCGTACCCGCACTACTGGAGCCAAACGCCGTTTGTAATCCATCAACAGTGCCGTTAATTACGCCGCTGTCAAAACCAAATAAAAAACCGCCAATGGTCGCAACAAAGCAAACCAGTACGATTAAAAGTACATTTTCTTTCTCGTTCATAAGTATCCATATTGTGTGTTGTTGTTATTTTATATAGATTTTGAAGCTCAAAAGGGTGTGCTTATTTAGTTGTTTTTATTGGTTGAGCTTGATTCTCTTTCTATTAATTCAAAATCTAAAATATGTCTTAAGTCTAAGCTTTTTACATTGCTTAAATCGTTATACTGACCCGATGCAAGTAAAGTAATCGCAAGCTCAGCCATTTCATTAATGGGCTGTTTTACCGTAGAAATATTTGGCCAAACTATGGTTGCAAGTTGCGTGTCATCAAAGCCCACAACCGACAGGTCGCTTGGAATATTAATACCTTGTTTTTGAGCTATTGAGATTACAGCGGCTGCCATATCATCATTAGCTGCAAAAATAGCCGTTGGTTTATCATCAAGCGAAAGTAATTTTATTGCCGCTTCCATGCCCGATTGATAGGTAAAACTGCCCTGCTCTATATACTCAGGTGGCGTTATTATTTTATTAGAGCGCAGCGCATCTAAATAACCTTGGTAACGCAAACGGCTTACACCTTGTTTAGTGTCGCCAATAATATGTGCAATTTTGCTATGCCCTTGATTAATTAAATGCTCTGTAACATCAAACGCCGCTTGATAATCGTCCATGCATATAAAAGGGGAGCGATTTAATTTTGTATCTGGCGTTATTCTTACAAATGGCACTTGAGCTTTAGTAAGCACATCTAAAACCTGTTCGTTGTCGCACATAGGTGGCAGTAAAATCATGCCATCAACCTGTGTAACATCAATAAGTTGCTTTACCGATTCAATTGTTTTGTCAATATCGGTATGCGCTTCGTCAACAACAAGGTGGTAGCCCAGTGCGCGGCATTTTTTAAGCGCTGCCAATAAAAACTGGCTTATGTAAGAGTCACTTGGGTTATCGTATAAAAGCCCTAAAAAGAATGACTTAGTACTAGCAAGGCGCCTAGCAGACACATTTGGCCGGTAGTTTAATTGCTCAACAACAGCCATTACTTTTTCGCGGGTTTTGTCGCTTACTTTTTTGTCTTGGTTGAGCACACGCGAAACCGTCATCATTGATACACCAGCCTGCTCGGCTACATCTTGTATTCTTGCTCTTTTAGGATCGGCCATTACTGTTATTACCTACTCACAATCAGTGGATTGTTATAATTAACTTTCTTAATTTTCATTATACATAATTGTAAAGCTTGATATTGTTTACAGCGCATTTAAATGATTACTTATTGACAAAGTCTTATACTACACTGAAAATGTTAGCGCTAACAACGGATTTATAATATTCACACCCAATAATATAAAAAACTTAAAAAGGCCTATATTATGAGCATGCTGCAAAACCCAATTCTAAGAGGCTTTAACCCAGACCCAAACATTGTCAGAGTTAATAACGACTACTACATAGCCACTTCAACATTTGAATGGTTTGGCGGTGTGCAAATTCACCACTCTACCGATTTAGTAAATTGGCGAGTTATAGGCCAAGCACTTAACACCGTAGAGCAACTCGATATGCGAGGAGTGCCCGACTCTTGCGGCGTATGGGCACCGCAACTTAGTTACAATAATGGCCGTTTTTATTTGGTATATACCAATGTAAAAAGCTTTGATGGCCCTTACAAAGACACACCAAACTATTTTGTATCAACCACTGATATCACCGGTAACTGGTCACAAGCGACTTACTTAAATTCTAGCGGTTTTGATCCGTCTATTTTTCACGATGATGACGGTAAAAGCTATTTGTTAAACATGCTGGTTGATCACCGTAATAACGCACTATTTGGTGGTATAGTAATGCAAGAGCTTTGCCTAAAAACCAATAAATTAATAGGCGATGTTAAACCTATATTTTCAGGCACAGAACTTGGTTGCACTGAAGGCCCACATATTTTAAAACGTGGCGATTACTACTATTTAATTACCGCTGAAGGTGGCACTGGGTATGAACACTGCATTAGTGTAGCGCGTGCTAAAAACGTATTTGGCCCTTACCAAGTACACCCGCACAACCCCGTTATTACAGCAGCCCACGAGCCGAGTAATACGCTACAAAAATGTGGCCATGGAGATTTTTTTCAAACACAAACCGGTGATTGGTACACGGTATTTTTAACATCAAGACCGCTGTCTGAGCGTGGCCGCTGCATTACAGGGCGTGAAACAGGGATTGAGCAAATAATCTGGAAAGATGATGGCTGGCCTTATGCAAAACACACAAATAAAGCCCCCAGAATACACGTACCCGTTGAAGGTTTAACACTAAACCCACAGCCGCAACCCACAACACATATTGATTTTAGTAAAGATGATCTGACTGTTGATTTTCAGTCATTGCGTATGCCCATGTGCAAAAGCTGGGTGTATAAAAATACTCAAAAAGCATCGCTCACCCTAGTGGGAAAAGAGTCTTTAAGCTCATTGCATCAGCAAAGTTTTATTACCAGGCGTGTACAGGCTCATCATACTGTTAGCAGCACATGCGTTGATTTTGCGCCGAGCAGTTTTCAGCAAATGGCGGGGCTAGTATGTTATTACAACACCGCTCATTACTACTATTTGCATATAAGCGGCGGCGATGAAGGCGATGAAACCACACCACGTTATTTAAATATAATAAGCTGCGATAAATACCAAACAAGCACGCCTGTTGCACCGCTTTTGCTTAAAACAAACAAACCTGTTTACTTAAAAGCTGATTTTAATGGCGCTCAGCTGCAGTTTTACTACGCCACCGAGGAAAACTGCTGGATAAAGTTTGGTCCAGTGCTCGATGGCAGTATTTTATCTGATGATTACGTGCAGCAATCACCACAAGGGTATCGCCCGTGTTTTACCGGCGCTTTTGTTGGTATGGCGTGCCAAGACTTATCGGGGAGAAATAAAGAAGCTCACTTTTCATTTTTTAATTATGACGAACCTAGCGGCGAATAAATCGCCGCCAGTTAAGTTTGTTAGTTTATTAGAAGCTAATATAAAACCATTTTAAAGTTTTCTTAAAACAGGGCTTTAATACGTTCCATTTGTGATTGTAAAAGTAAACTTTGAGAGTAGCTCATAATGTCACTCTCTCGTTTATTTTCGCTCAGTAAGCGCCCTACTTCTTGGGCTTCAAAGCTATAACCTTGTGACAGCCTGCCATCTTCAAAATGCTCAATTAAATCATCAAGCTCATACAAAGAGCACTCATAAGCCCTAAATGCATCGGGTATTTTTATTTAGCCTTTGTCGCCAATAATATACGCGCCATTCCCTAACCGGCATTGAAATGACGTTGCTAAGCTCACCATTACATCGCCACAATTAGCAGTAATAAGTACATCGTCTTCCACGCCTTTGTAGCGAATATTTGCTCTTACGTGTAAGTTTTCAAGGTCGTTATTTAAAAAGTAATTGGTAATGGCAAGCGGATAAATTCCCATATCAAGTAAACAACCGCCCGCTAAATCTGGGTTGTATTCACGCCCATTGGGATTAAAAGGCACAGGATAGCCAAAGTCAGCTTTAACATGTTTAATAGTGCCAATTCGCCCTTGCTCTACCCATTTTTTTGCTTTTTGTATTGCAGGTAAAAAGTACGTCCACATGGCTTCCATTAAAAATACGTCGTGCTTTTTAGCCAGTAAAGACAACTGCTTACACTCTTCAGCCGAAACCGTAATGGGCTTTTCGCACAATACATGCTTACCTGCTTTAATAGCATCGCTGGCATTTTTAAAGTGAAAGTTATGCGGGGTCGCAATGTAAACTACATCCACATTTTTATCGTCAAATAATGCCTGATACCCTTCGTAGGCATTGGCCGCACCATACTTGCTCGCAAAAGCGGTTGCATCATCCCCATTTCTTGCTGCAACCGCGTACGCAACACCATTATTTGTATGTGCTAAGTCTTCACAAAATTGTGCAGCAATTCGGCCACAACCAACAATACCCCAGTTTATTTTTTTCATAGTGTTTCCTTGTGATCTTAAAAAGAAATTTAAGTGAACTCCAACAATCAAGCAATAAACTTGCAAATTAATTGTTAAACATAGTTTAAAACTAGCTTGACTTAACAATATCAAATCATTAATGTTAGCGCTAACACTAAAACAACATTAAGCACAACATTTATGTTCCTTGGTATCGATTTAGGCACTTCAGGTGTAAAAGTAATTATTTTAGACGAGCAAGACCAATTGCTTGCTCAAGCAAGTGGGTCTTTAAGCGTTTCACGCCCAGCACCACTTTTTTCTGAGCAAAACCCTTCAGATTGGTGGCTTGCTACCTGTAGTGCAATCGAGGATCTTAAAAAGACTCACCCTGCATTACTAAAATCGGTAAAGGCTGTGGGCCTTTCTGGGCAAATGCATGGCGCAACGCTGCTTGATAAAAACAATAATATTATTCGCCCAGCCATTTTATGGAACGACGGGCGCAGTGCAGCACAATGTGTAGAGCTTGAAAAACGCGAACCAAATTCTCGTAATATCACCGGCAACATAGCAATGCCTGGTTTTACTGCACCTAAATTGGTGTGGTTAAAAGAGTTTGAACCAGAAAACTTTGCAAAAGTAGCCAAAGTATTACTACCAAAAGACTACCTACGCTTTTTAATGACCGGCGATTTTGCATCAGACATGTCTGACTCAGCGGGCACACTGTGGCTAGACGTAGAAAAGAGAGCATGGTCTCAAAAAATGCTTAGCGCCTGCGACTTAGCAGAGCAACACATGCCTACCCTTTTTGAAGGCACACAAATTACGGGCAAATTAACAGCCCAAGTTGCAGCTAAATGGGGAATGGAGCAAGTACCTGTTGTTGCAGGCGGTGGCGATAATGCCGCAGGCGCTGCAGGTGTTGGCGTTGTAAAACCAAAGCAAGCGTTTTTATCATTAGGTACTTCGGGCGTTTACTTTGTTGCCAACGAAAAATACCTGCCTAACCCAGAAGGTGCTGTACATACTTTTTGTCATTGCATTGAAAACACCTGGCATCAAATGTCAGTGGTGTTAAGCGCAGCGAGCTGCTTAACCTGGGTCACTAAATTAACCGGTTTTGAAAACGAAGGCGCACTCCTTGAACAAGTAAGTAAATGCGACTTTAGCAAACCAAGCTCAGTGATATTTTTGCCTTATTTAACAGGTGAGCGCACGCCGCACAATAACCCCGATGCCAAAGGCGTATTTTTTGGTTTAGACAGCGATACCGATGCAGCAACCCTTGGCCGTGCAGTACTCGAGGGTGTTGCCTTTGCTTTTGCCGATGGCCAACAAGTACTGCTTGATGCTGGTGCACAAATTGACGATGTAACCGTTATTGGTGGTGGCGCTAAAAGCTCACTGTGGGGAAAAATCATCGCAAGTGTACTCAACCGCCCCCTAATTTACCGAGAAGGCTCAGAAGTTGGCCCCGCATTTGGCGCTGCAAGACTTGCTCGAATAGCAGTAACACAACTCCCAGCACAACATGTATGCGTTAACGGCAAAGTAACGCAAACCATTGAACCAAATCCAGTAATGCAAGATTTTTACGCACAGCAATACACAACATACAAAGCACTTTATCAAAGTGTAAAAACATACTTTTAAAACACTATTATAAAATTAATGGAGCACAATATGAGCGAGCAATTTTTCACAAACGTTGAAAAAATTAAATTTGAGGGTGAAAACTCTAAAAACCCATTTGCATTTCGTTATTACGACGAAAACCAAGTAGTGCTTGGCAAAACAATGAAAGAACATTTACGTTTTGCAGCCTGTTACTGGCATAACTTTTGTTCTACAGGGTTTGATATTTTTGGTGAAGGTACATTTGACCGCCCTTGGATCCAACCTGTAGGCAATCAATTAGAACTTGCTGAACAAAAAGTAAAAGTAGCCTTTGAATTTTTCGAAAAACTAGGCGTTCCTTACTTTTGTTTTCATGATGTTGATATTGCCCCTGAAGGAAAAACACTACAAGAAAGCCACGATAACGTAACGCACATAGCTAACATTATCGAAAAAGAAATGCAGCGCACAGGTGTAAAACTACTGTGGGGTACTGCTAACTTATTCTCAAATCAGCGTTTTTGTGCCGGTGGTGCAACAAACCCTAATCCTAATACGTATGCATATGCAGCAGCACAAGTTAAACATGCAATGGAAATAACGCATCGTTTAGGCGGCGAAAACTACGTACTTTGGGGTGGTCGTGAAGGTTATGACACACTACTAAATACAGACCTTGCACAAGAAAGCGAACAGTACGCACGCTTTTTGAAAATGGTTGTAGAACACAAGAAAAAAATTGGTTTTAAAGGCACATTATTAATTGAGCCAAAACCACAAGAGCCAACTAAGCACCAGTATGATTACGATACAGCAACGGTTGCAGGCTTTTTACACAAACACGGCTTACAAGACGAAATTAAAGTAAACATTGAAGCAAACCACGCAACACTTGCAGGTCATAGCTTCCACCACGAAATTGCCGTTGCTTGCGCTGAAGGTATTATGGGTAGTATTGATGCTAACCGTGGTGATATGCAAAACGGATGGGATACAGATCAATTCCCTAATGATGTAGCTGAGTGCACACTTGTCGTTTACGAAATTTTAAAGAATGGCGGTTTTACAACCGGTGGCTTTAACTTTGATACTAAACTTCGTCGTCAATCGTGTGAACGCGATGATTTATTCATTGGTCACATTGGCGGTATGGATACGATGGCTAAAGCATTACTCAATGCAGCAGCAATGATTGAAGGAGGCGAGCTGACTGATTTTGTTGAAAAACGTTACGCTGGTTGGAAAGAAGACCTAGGTCAAAGCATTTTAAATGGTGAGCAATCACTTGAAAGCCTTTCAGCCTTAGTACACGAGAACAACATCGATCCTAAGCAAGTTTCTGGCCGACAAGAGCTGCTTGAGAATATTGTTAACCGCTACGTATAAGGACATCGCCTCGGTTTTAAAGCCGAGGCGTACATCATTATGAACTTGTTAGAACAACTCAAAAAAGTAACCACAGTCGTTGCCGACAGTGGCGATGTAGAGTCAATCAAAGCCCTACAACCGGTTGATGCAACAACCAATCCTTCGTTAATTTTACAAGCTGCAAAATTACCTCAATATAAACATTTAATTGAAGACGCTATAAGTAAAGCTGGCAAAGACGTTGACGCTATTTGCGACCAACTTATTGTTAACTTTGGCTGTGAAATACTAAAAGTAATACCTGGGCGTATATCGAGCGAAGTAGATGCGCGTTTATCGTTTGATACCCAAGAAAGTATTGCCAAAGGGCGTAAGCTTATTTCACTTTACGAGCAAGCGGGTATTTCAAAAGACCGCGTACTTATTAAACTTGCTTCAACATGGGAAGGCATTAAAGCCGCCGAGCAGTTAGAAAAAGAAGGCATTAAGTGTAACTTAACGCTGCTTTTTTCGATGGCTCAAGCCATTGCCTGCGCACAAGCTAACGTAACGCTTATATCTCCGTTTGTTGGGCGTATTCTTGATTGGTACAAAGTCCGCGATAATAAAGAATACACCCCAATCGAAGATCCTGGTGTGCAGTCGGTTACACGTATTTATCAGTACTATAAAAAGTACGATTATAAAACCGTGGTAATGGCCGCAAGCTTTAGAAACATTCAGGAAATAATCGAACTTGCTGGCTGCGATTTACTGACTATCTCGCCTTCATTACTCAATGATTTACAAAGCCAAGAAGGTGAGCTGGTTACAAAGCTTAACGCTACAAACATTGCCAAAGCACCGCAAAGCGACATAACCCCACTCACTCACGAGCAATTTTTATGGCAGCACAACGAAGATCCAATGGCCAGCGAAAAGCTCGGTGAAGGTATTCGTAACTTTGCCAAAGATCAGCGTATTTTGGCTAAATTGGTTGAAGACTTACTAAACTAATTTCCCTCAAGCCTGCCACATAAAGTGCGGGCTTTTTTAATTTTATTTGAGGTAATACATGACTCAACTTTCTTCTCGTGCGCCTTTTGCTAATGCCATTCGCGCACTCAGTATGGATGCGGTACAGCAAGCAAACTCAGGGCATCCGGGCGCACCTATGGGTATGGCCGATATAGCCGAAGTACTGTGGAACGATTTTTTAAACCACAATCCAACCGATCCAAATTGGCCAAACCGAGACCGCTTTGTACTTAGTAACGGTCACGGCTCTATGCTTATTTATTCTTTATTGCATTTAAGCGGGTACGAACTACCACTTAGCGAGCTTAAACAATTTAGACAAATGCATTCAAAAACCCCAGGCCACCCTGAATACGGTTATACCCCTGGTGTCGAAACAACCACAGGTCCGCTTGGCGCAGGTGTATCAAATGCAGTAGGTATGGCCATTGCCGAAAAAGCCCTAGCAGCACAATTTAACAAAGAGAGTTTTGATATTGTTGATCATTACACTTACTGTTTTATGGGTGATGGCTGTTTAATGGAAGGCATATCGCACGAAGCATGTTCGCTTGCAGGCACATTAGGCCTGGGTAAACTTATTGCTTTTTGGGACGATAACGGCATATCTATCGACGGACACGTTGAGGGCTGGTTTACCGACGACACCGCTAAACGCTTTGACGCTTACGGCTGGCATGTAATAACAGATATAGACGGTCACGACCCAGAGCAAATTGCAAGCGCCATTGAACAAGCAAAACAAGTGAGCGATAAACCCACCCTACTTTGTTGTAAAACCGTGATTGGATTTGGCTCACCAAATAAATCAGGCTCGCACGACTGCCATGGCTCGCCATTAGGTAATGACGAAATAACTGCTGCACGCAAATTTTTAAACCTACCAAATGAAGCATTTAGTATCAGCGATGATATTTACGCCCATTGGGACGCTAAACAAAGCGGTGATAAAAAACAAAAACAATGGCAGCAACTGTTTCGCGACTACACCAAAAGCCACCCAGAGCTTGGCAAAGAATTTGAGCGCCGCGTAATTAAACGCACCCTTCCTGACAACTTCGAAGCTATTGCAAACAACTATATTGCACAGTGCAACAATGACGCCGCTAACATTGCCAGCCGAAAAGCCTCGCAAAACACCATTGAAGCCTTTGCCCCGCATTTACCAGAGTTACTGGGTGGCTCTGCCGATTTAGCCGGTTCTAACTTAACGCTGTGGTCTGGCTCTAAAGGCATAAGCGCAGATGACGCCAGCGGTAATTACCTGTTTTATGGCGTGCGCGAGTTTGGTATGAGCGGCATTATGAATGGCATATCACTGCACAGTGGTTTTATTAATTACGGTGCTACATTTTTAATGTTTATGGAATACGCCCGTAACGCAGTAAGAATGTCGGCACTTATGGGTATTCAAAATATATTTGTGTATACCCACGACTCTATTGGTCAAGGTGAAGACGGTCCAACTCACCAACCTATTGAGCAACTAGCCAACCTACGTATGACGCCAAACCTAGTCACATGGCGCCCGTGTGATGCAGTAGAAACTGCCGTTTCGTGGAAAAACGCGATACAAAATCAGCAGCAACCTACAGCGCTTATTTTTAGTCGCCAAGGGCTAAACCACCAGCCACGCAGCGCTCAGCAAATTAGCGACATAGAAAAAGGCGGCTATATTCTTAGCGAATGCAATAAAGCGCCTGAGCTTATTTTAATTGCAACAGGCTCTGAGGTTGATTTAGCAATGCAAGCCGCAAAAGAGCTTACAGCACAAGGCGTTGCAGTGCGTGTGGTATCAATGCCAAGCACCACATTGTTTGATCTACAATCAGACGATTACAAGCAAAGTGTATTGCCAAACTCGGTAGCAAACCGTATTGCAATTGAAACATCACAGCAAGATTACTGGCTTAAATATGTTGGCTTACAAGGCAAAGTAATTGGTATGAGCACTTTTGGTGAGTCGGCGCCAGGTAATGTGTTATTAGAGCATTTTGGCTTTACCACCCAAAACGTAGTGAGCACCGCGCAGGCGTTAATTAAAGCCAACGCTTAATATATTTAGTACGCGTAATGCGCTAAATAATCCAAACTTTATCCAATTAATGCGCTAAGCCTTTCAAAGCTCCGCGCATTTTTATAATTAACTAACAAAGGTGAACTATGAAATATTTACTATTAATTATACTTTTTAGTGCAAGTACTAGTTTTAACGCATGGGCAAGTGACGAGCAAAATGATGAACTAATGCTAACGATTTTTTTAAAGCACGACCAATCAAAAAACCTCTCTGAAATAAAAGAAATACTCAACAACGCTAACTTTTACAAACACTTCCCGCCAGAAGGCGCAACAGTAGAATCTTGGAAAGTAATGATGAGCATAGGGCAAGTTGTTACCTTGCGCTTTCCAGCAGCGTTATTACCAAAAGTAAATTTATCGATTAAACGTTATGGCTGGAAAGCCTACAGCACTGAGTTTTATCCAACATACGATCTGTACCCAATCGTAAAAGAAGAAATTAAAAAAGCCAGAACGAACAATTAAAAGAGTAACCAACATGACAACTTCAATTGTTCAATACACACTAAGTAATGAAGCAAACGACACTATTTCTATTATTAACTACGGTGCCCGGCTTACCAGCTGGATTACCCATGTTGATAATAAAAAACGAAATATTATACTTGGCTATTCTAATATTAATGACTATTTAAACGACACGTTTTACTTAGGCGCTGTAGCCGGCCCTTATGCAAACAGGCTAAGTAACGCCCAAATAAACATTGATGATAAAACCTATGTACTTAATAAAAACGAAGGCGTAAACCAACTTCACGGCGGCCAAAAAGCATTAAGCGACTTATTTTGGCAGCTCGATTATCATCAAAAAAATGCATTAAGTTTAAGTATTACCCTACCCGATGGATACAACGGCTACCCCGGTAAAACTATATTTAACGTGCTGTATACCTTTACCACTAACAGTAAAAACCAAAGTAATCTTGATATTAAATTTACGATTACCAGTAATAAAAAAACCATTGCAGGGCCAACAGCGCACCCATATTTTAATTTAAATGGCATTACTAACAGCGCACAAGGGCATACATTAAAACTGGCCGCCGCGCATTATACCCCCGTAGATACAAACGCCATTCCCACAGGTTTAATAGCCCCTGTAGCAAATACAACTTTTGACTACACAAATGCGCGGGTGCTTAATAAAACCGATAAACTCGATCATAACTTTGTAACCGAGCAAGTACTTAATCTGCAAACCAATAAGCAACACGTAACGCTTACAAGCGCTGATGAAAAAGTAATGCTGAGTGTGCTTTCTAACTACCCTGCTATTCAGGTTTATACAGGGCAGCATTTAAAAAGCCCGTTTAACCAATTTGACGGTATTTGCCTAGAGCCGCAATTTTGCCCCGACAGCCCTAATAACCCACACTTCCCATTTAGCTATTTAACACCTCAAGTGCCTTTGCAAACGCATATTAGTTACTGCTTAACTAAAACTAATAAAAAATAGCTATTTTATAAACCAAAAAAGGATCGCTATTAAGCGATCCTTTGCGGGAGGTTAAATGTTTAGTGCGATTATAAATCGCTTACAAAGCTTTTAAGTTTTAGCTCACGGTCAATTAATAATGGGTAATCGGTGCGCCCTTGCATTGGCCAATCGTTGCGCCAAGTGCGTGCATCGCTTATGCCCCAAAAAGTAACGCGGCTTACTTTGTCGTCATGTTTTTTAAGTATGTCGAACACGGCTTTATAGCGCTCGCCTAACTGGGTGTTTACTTCACTAGGCAAACCATCTGGGTATGGGTTAAATCGCTCTTGCAGCGCAATATCTAACGAAATATCAGCCCCTTGTTCTTCACCTTCAGGGAATGGCAATACCGAAATATCAAGCTCGGTTATCATCACATCAATACCTGTGGCAGCGTATGCGACAATAGAGTCTTCCATTAACGAAAGCTCTGGGTTATCAAGCGAATAATGCGCTTGCATACCAATTCCATCAATTTGAATACCTTTATTTTGCAAGTTTTTAATAAGCGCAATTGCACCAGCTCTTTTTTCTGACTTAAACAAGTTATAGTCGTTGTAATATAACTTGGCATTAGGCGCTGCCTGCTTAGCGTATTTAAACGCATATTCTATAAAGTCGTCACCAATAATGGTGCTCCATTTAGATTCACGCAGTGTGCCGTCTTCGTTAAGTGCTTCGTTTACCACGTCCCATGCAAAAATACGGTTTTTATAGCGCCCTGCAACTGCATTAATATGGTTTTGCATACGCTTAAGTAATGCATCGCGGGTTAGCGGCTCGCCTTGTTCGTCTTCAAAAACCCAGTCAGGAGTTTGCGAATGCCACACTAATGTGTGCCCAACTAATTCTTGGTTGTTCTCTTGTGCGTACTGAACTAACGCATCAGCGGCTTCAAAATCATAGGTTTCTAGCTCTGGGTGTATACGCTCCCACTTCATTGAGTTCTCTGGCGTAAAGGTATTAAATTGCGCTTTAGCCACACTTAAATCTTCAGGCAAAGCCCCTAATATTTGGTCTCGGCTAATCGCTGTACCTATTTTAAAGTGGTCTTTAAATTGCGCTTTAAGCGTTAATTGCTCCGGCGCTTTTAATGTTGGTTTACTTTGCTCTGCTGAGCCATTACAGCCAAGTGCAAGGCTCGACATTCCTAATAAAATAGCAATCGTAAATTTATTTTTATGCATGATGTACCTGTTGTGTGTTTTTTAGTGTGCAACGTAAACTTAACACCATATAGTCTTTTTGACAACAACGTTTTATTAAAATAGACTGAACGAAAATAACACAGCATACATTCCTTAATCACACCCTTTACTAGCAACAAAATTAGCAAGGACACACATGAAAAAAATAACAATAAAACGACTTCTGTTAATTAGCGCATTTTTCGCCTCATTTATATTCAGCGCCCTAATTCGAGCAGATCAAACCAGCACTCACGTGCCTATTTGGCATAAATTAAGCTTAACCCTTGAAGGCCCGCACACCAGCGAGCTTGCCACGCCTAACCCCTTTACCGACTACCGCTTAGATGCAACATTTACCAGCCCCACTAACAGGCAATATACAGTACCTGGATATTATGCAGCCGATGCAAACACTGCTCAAACACATGCAACAGCAGGCAACAAATGGCAGGTTTTGTTTTCGCCCAACGAACTTGGCAAATGGCGCTATACACTCTCATTTGTTAAAGGCCGTAATATCGCAAGCGTGCCATTAAATACTGTTACAAATGAGCAATCAGCCGGTTTTTTTGATAAACAAACAGGCGAGTTTAATGTTACCGCCGCCACTAAATCATCCAGCAGTAAAGACTTTAAAAGCAAAGGTAAGCTTGAATACATTAATAAACCCTATTTGCAGTTTAATGGCTCAAAAGAGTACTTTTTAAAAGCCGGTGCTAACAGCCCCGAAGTGCTGCTTGGCTTTTCAGGGTTTGATGCCACTCCCACAAAGCGTAACTACCAAGCGCACATAAAGCATTGGCAAAATAGCGACCCTACATGGCAAACAATTAATACAGAGACTGATAACAGCAGTCATCAATCTTCCAAAGGCATTATTGGGCTAATAAATTATTTAGCGTCGCTTAACATTAACGCGTATTACTTTTTAACCATGAACGCCTACGGCGATGGAGACCAAGTTTGGCCATGGCTTAGCAAAACCCAAACCACACGCTACGATGTATCTAAATTAGCTCAGTGGGATATTGTATTTAGCCACATGCAGCAAAAAGGCATAATGACTCACTTTGTAATGAGCGAAACCGAAAACGAATCACTGTTTGAATGGAACGAAAGCCAGCTTAAAAACGACTTTGCTGTTAGTCGTAAAATTTACTATCGCGAGTTATTTGCCCGCTTTGGCTATCATTTAGCAACCACGTGGAATATAGGCGAAGAAAACGGCTGGCAAGATCCAAGCGGCGACGATAAACAACAAAAAGCTAATACCACAAAACAAAGAAAGCAATTTGCCGATTACTTCCAATCACTCACCTACTATCCTGAGCATATTGTTGTACACAATGGCCCGTCGCTCGACTACCACATTTACGATAAACCAAACGACAACATTTTGGGCTACCCCGCCTACACAAGGGCAAGCTTACAAGGTGAACTTAAAACTAACACCACTTACGGCGATGTTTTAAAGTACCGCCAGCTTACTCAAAACAACCCTCACCCGTGGGTGATCACCATGGACGAGGCCTATATTTACGAGTATGCAAACAATGTAGATACGTGGCGTAAAAGTAACGTGTGGGCCACATTTATGGCAGGTGGCGCAGGTATTGAGTTTTATTTAGGCGGTGGCGGCGACTTAACAGAGCAAGATTTAACGCCATACAAAGATTACTATTTAGCGATGACCAACGCTGTTGCGTTTTTTCAAAAATACGTGCCTTTTACAAAGCTTACACCAGCCCCTGAGCTTACAAAAACAGGCTGGGCGTTGAGTGATAACTCAGCGTTTTACTTATTTTATTTTAGTAACCCAAGCCAAGCTCAGGTCACATTACCAAATGCGTGTTATACCCTCGACTGGTTTAACCCACGAACTAACAACTACATAAACGGCAAACGCTTTTGTATAAATACCCCAACGAGTACACAACTGGCAACACCACCCAACACACCTAATAACGACTGGGTTTATTTAATTAACCTAAGCGCTAAATAATAAGGATAACAACCATGAATCATTTAACAGTTAAACATTGTGTAACCGGCGTATTACTTACAACCGCAGCCACCATTGCATTGCCTGCAAACGCAGCAGAGAAACCCACACAACTTACATCAGCTATTGTGAGTCAAAAGGACGCGCACATTACTCATTACGAAGGCGGCGATTTTCATACTTACTTTTATGGCGATACACCACTCACCAAAGGCGCTATTACGGGCGTTGCCGTTATTAAACCTAATAACGAAATACACCCTGCCCACCAGCATCCTGATGAAGAATACTTAATGATTCTTGAAGGCTCTGGCACGTGGACGCTTAATGGCAAAAGTCAGCCAGCTCATACTGGAGATATTTTATTTGCAGCCCCTAATGACGTACACGGCATTTATAACAACGGCGATGTGCCGCTTAAATTTGTGGTAGTGAGGTATCAGGCTAAGTAGGTTGGTGATTTTTTAGTTTTAAGTGAAATAGATTAAGGGAATTATGCCCAAAGAGGTTAAGAGACGCTTCGCTTTTAGAGGAAAAATAGCCTGATATAAGATCAGGCTATTTTGGGTTATTCATCATAAAATTTTATAAAAGAATTTTTCCCTTCGTTAATATCATTTAGCCAAGCATGTGCGGTATTAGGATTTAAATGTTGCTTCTTTTTATTTATGTTTTGAAGTGATTTTATCAATTGATCAGCAGCATCGAAATATTTATAAAAATGCTGTTCCATATCAAACTTTATTGGGTTCTTAGCATTTATAAAAGAACCAGTAACTAATCCAACTTCTGGAAGTGCTGCAGTTATATGATCAAACTTATTCCAAGAATAGCCTTTATTTAATATTGCTAATTTATTAGCTAGCTCAAATCCTTTTTCATCAAGTAATTTACACCCTAAATCATATTCTACCTCCCAAAGTGACAGAAGTGACTGCTTGCACTGTTTCAACGTTTGATTTCCTTGTCGAAAGATATCAAAAACCCTATCTTCGACCTGACTTTCAAACGTATCATCTTCATTTATCTGTACTTCATCGAATGAGTATTTGAGAACAATTAAAATAAGACACAACAGTGAAGAACGATTCATGCCTCTACTAAGATCCATCTTTAGAGAACTGACTAATTTCTCATCCGAGTTTCTAAACAGTCCATCAATATAATAGCTAGGGAAAGGAAATCCAATGCTTGGTATGTTGAGACAAAAGCGACATGTAAAGTCCAAAATAATCAGCTTTTCTTTAAAAGTCTTATTGGGATAAATTTGCTCCGAAAAAGCTAATAAGCAAGTATATTCTGTTCTAAGAGGATTATGTAATGTTTTTAAATAGGCTCTTTCTAATAATTTTAACGAAACAATATCATTTTTATTTTCATATATTTCAATTTCTTTTAATTGTTCAACAGCGAAAGCATGACCTTCTAATACTGATAACATGCTCACAGGCGTTTTATGAGAAAGGATATGTTTATTATTGTAATAATGAAACTGTAAGTGAACACCATGACTAATATCATAAGAAAGCACCGAACGCATTTCTCTGTATTCGAAATACTCTCTTTCGTTAGACAATAGTAAATCGGTATGTAATTCTATTTCTGAATGGTTAGTTGCAAATACCTCCATGGATTTTGTATTGCTCATATCATTAAGACAGTTAATAAGCCTGATACTATACTCAATCCCCCATATTGAGGCAGATGAATCAAGCAGATGCGTCGTCTCATGCAGGTATGTCTTCAAAAATAATATCTCTTCTGCGCTTAAGTTATTTGTTTGCTGTAATACAACCTGACTAGCTCGTTGAGCTGGAATCATCATCACTTCATCATCTAACTCGATATAATGCAAAAAAAAGTAATATTCACCTAAATTTTTGCTATTAAATACATTCTTACTCACTTAAACATCCGTATTTGTTTTATAAGATCAAAACGATTTTATCAAATAAAATCAACCTTTTTCTAATTAAAAACAGCCCAATTACATAACTATAAAGATCATGAATTCAGACTACATGTTTATAGCTAGTCAATAATAAAATTTCCAAAAAAGCCAAGTATTTAAAAATACTCGGCTTTGACTACACAATGCGGTTTACTTAACTTCATCTGCAATCGTTTTATTTAAGCGCTATCACACAACCCCAGAAAGTAACGTTGGCTACCCTACTGCGCTTTGCATAAAAAAATTAAAGCCCACGAAAAAATAGTCTGTATAAAAATACAGACTATTTAATCTGGGGTTAATTACTTTTAGTTTGGTTTATTATTCAACCAAAGTGACCGATACATCATCCACATAAAAGTCAGCGGTGAGTTCACTTGACTCAACATAAAGTAAAGCGGCGCTTTCCTGCGTTGTAATTGAATGTGTGTAAGTACCTGATAACTGAACCCAGTCACCCGCGTTAACGGTAGTAACGGGTGTAAGCTCAAGGTACTCGGTGCTAGTGTGCTCTATTTGTAGCGTTAGTTTTATATCTGGCGACACTGTTGTGCTGTCGTCAGATAACTTAACCCATGCAGATACATTATAGGTTTTATCTGCTGTAAATAAGCCTTTTACATCCTTTTGTATGCCATTCCATGTTTCAGTTCGCCCTTGTACTAAAGCGCTATTATTACCACTATGGGCTTGGGTTGCATCTAAGGTAATGCTTGCACTGCCACGGGCTTGCCATGAATCAAGCCCAGCTTCAAAGTCGCCATTACTTAGCAGTTCTGATGAAGGTGCTGGCTCAGCTACTTCAATGAGCTCTTTTAATGCATTAGCAAATCCTTGTAAGGCAGGCTTTGCTGTATAGTCATTAAAAAATAATAGCGGCCATTCTGTTGTTGGCGCTGGCCAGTTTTGTAACCAACTATCCTCGTCAATTACGCCCCAAATAGTAATACCACCTCGTTGATCTTCAGGTACCGTTTCTAGGTATGTTTTAACAATATCGTAGTAGTACTGCTTTTGTTCATCCGCTCTTTCACTTGTTAAGTAAGTTAGAGGAATGCCGCCTTCGTTGTTCATACGAACATCTAGCTCGGTAATTTTCACTTTTATCTTAGGGCGAATATCGACAACTTTTTGAAGGTGTGCCTGAATGGTTGAAATGTCAGGGCTGTTAAGTGAAATATGAGATTGAAACCCTATACCATCAATAGGCACGCCATTGTTGTGAAAATCGTTAACCATAGATATAACGGCATCTAATTTGTCGGCGTTCCAAATCAGGTTGTAATCGTTGTAGTATAAGTCGGCATCGGGGTCGGCTGCTCTTGCTGCTTTATAGGCTAACGGTAAAAATTCTGCACCTATGTTTTCAAACCACACAGATTCGTCGGCACTGTCACTTGTGGTTTTTTCACCACGGTATTTACCGTTTTCCATAAACGCTTCGTTAACTACATCCCAGCTAACTACGGTATCGTTATCGCCTTCTTCTTCAAAATGAGTGGCAACTTGAGTGATGTGATTTTCCATCATGGTTATCCACGCGGCTTTATCACCTTGAAAACTTTGCATCCAAGGCGCAATTTGAGAGTGCCATACAAAAACATGACCATGTACCGTGAGTGAGTTGTCTTTGGCGTAGTTAACTAGCTCATCAGAATCATCGTAAAAAAATTCACCTTGGGTTGGTTGTAAATAGGTAGGCTTCATAATGTTTTCAGCAGAGAGTTGATTAAAATGTTTTTCAATAATCGTTTTAATCTCTGGTCTGTCTATTATGCTGTTACCAAATCCACCCGCTGGCACAGCCACGCCAATATTAAAATTAGGTCCTAATGCTTTTAAACTTTGTGCTGTCACTTCGCTGTATTGAACATCAGGTATTTCTTCTGCTGGGACATCGTCTAAAATAAACCCTGAAAATTCGTCTAGGTATATAGACTTGTTAATGTTCTCTTCTTTTGAAAAGTGAATTGCCAGCCTTACTAAAGAGTCAGCTTCGGCCGTTGCAGCTATTAATGTTATTTTTTGCCACTCGCCTGTGAGTGTTTCTTTTACTAGGCTAAGTTGACCATAATCTGGTGCAGGAGTTTGAATCCAAAAATCGGCACTGGTTCCCTCTTCACCTTTGGCCCAAACGCTAAACTCGTAATTTTTACCACCGGTGATAGGAAGGTCTTCATAAGCTATTTCAATACCCCAAGGGTTGTCACCCAATGTATTAACAATAACCTCAGCTGCTTTTGTGCCTTTGTAAGTATTAACGCCTTCTTCGGATTTTATTACTTCTATAGTAGAAGTTGCGCTTGATTCTTGATCTGGTCTAAATACCCAATTTCCGACAGGTATTGTTTGACCTGCGGTGTCTTCTTCAAACCCACCATTTGTTATTTCAGCTGCTATTGGCGCTTCAGGTTCTGGAGTATCAGGGGCTACTACTTCAGGTATGGGTTCAGGCACCGGTGTATCTTTATTATTCCCCCCGCACGCCATTAAAAGTGACACTAAGGTAACTAATCCGGTGTTACGAAAAATCGATTTATTCATTTTTTATTCCTTAGACTAAAGCAATAAATGAGTCGTTTTTAAGCTAGGTGCAGTAAAGCCATATGAGTGAATAAAATATGATAAGAGTATTTCTACTGCATCATCAAAAGCTATTATTCAACGTGACTACTACAAATTAGAAAAACAAACAGTCATTTATATTTATTATTTTAATATCTCTTCAAACGTTAATATTTACCTTGTATAAGAGTACAAATATAAGATTAAAATCATCGAGTTATAGTTAAGGTTTAAATTAAAATTTATTGTTTTATATCGTGTGTGTGAATATGCAATTATAAAATCAACTTAAAACCAACATTGTTATAGTCCACTTAACAATAAGGGTCAAGACTAAAATTTTACCCGCTTCATATTGCGTTTGCTTTGAGTTTGAGTTTGAGTTTGAGAAAAATAATTAAATAGAAGGTGTAAGTGATACTTGCGCTTGTGTTACTTAGGTAAGTTTAAGGATTGCCAGCTCATCGCTTAGTAAAGTGACTTTTATTAGCCCCTATGTGGAAATTTCCAAACAAAAAAGCCGAGTACTTTTAAATACTCGGCTTGGGCTACACAATTCAGTTTACTGAACTACTTCAGCAATGGTTTTAATAACTGGCTTAGGATTTAAATTACGATCCCATAGTAATGGGTAGTTTGTTCTGTTTGGGATTGGGTAGTCGTTTTTCCACGACATACCATCGTGTAATCCCCAAAAGGTTACGCGGTCTATTTTGTCGCGTTTTGCATAGAACAGTTCAAATAAGGCTTTATAACGGGCGTTTAGTTGCGCTTCTACGTCGCTTGGCAAGCCATTTTTGTATGGGTCAAGGTAGGTTTCAAACTCTTCTAGCTGAAATTGTGGTTTCATCATATCGGTGCCGGTAATTTGCCCCTCTTTTGTTAACGGCAGCACGTCTATATCAAGCTCGGTGATCATCACTTTTATACCCAGCGCGGCGTAGGCGTCAATGGCTTGTTCAATATATTGCATTTTAGGAAAATTAAGCCCCCAGTGCGCTTGTATGCCTATGCCGTCGATTCGAATACCTTCTTTTTGCAGCATTTTGATCATACGTATAATGCCGTCTCTTTTTTCTGGTCGCCATGCATTAAAGTCGTTGTAATAAAGCTCAGTATTAGGTGAATACTGCTGGGCGTATTTAAACGCGGCTTTTACCATCGTATCGCCATCACCTACGCGGTTAACCCACACAGTTGGGCGATAAGAGCCGTCATCAGCAATCACTTCGTTTACTACATCCCACGCATCTACTTTGCTTTTATAGCGCCCTGCTACAAGTTCTATGTGTTTGCGCATTTGCTCGAGCTGCTCTGCTGGGGTATTTGGCTCATTTTTGCTATTTGTAAAAAACCAGTCAGGCGTTTGGTTATGCCACACTAAGGTGTGCCCTACCGTAAACATGTTATTTTGCTTGGCAAAATCTATAAAGGCATCTGCACCACTAAAATCAACCTTACCTTGCTGTGGGTAAATTACTTCTGCTTTCATGGCGTTTTCTAGGGTGACTGTATTAAATTGCTTAGCAATAATTGACTGCGCGGCTGCGTTTTTGCCTGTCACTATATCTTGATTTACAGCAACCCCCATTTTGAATGAGTCTGTAAAGGTGTTTTTAAGAGCTTGGTCTTGTGCAGCGTTTACGCTTAATGACCCTGCAAGTAAAAGCAGGCTGAGTGTGTGTTTTTTATGCATGTGTGTGCTCCGTTGAATCGTTATTATTTTCGATAAATATCATACAACGAAAAAAATAAATGATATAGTCAAAGTGACCATTAATTGTAAATTAAACAAACCTGAGTAAACGTCTATGCTAAAAACACACAAAAAAACGCTAAGCTTAGTTGTATTAATGCTCTGTTTTAATAAAGCAGCGCTGGCACAACAACCTGAAAATACACCTTTGTTAACCGCTGTAAACAGCCAAAGCAATAAGCAGTCGCCATTAATAAAGGGCGTAACACCCACACTTGTTAGTGACAATTTATTATTTTTAGAAGGCCCAACGTGGTCAAACCAAGACAATGCGTTTTATTTTTCAGAAATGAACTTTGCTAGCTCGCAAGCGCTTGGCCCTGATTCGACCATTTATAAATTAGTGCTACCCAATACCCTCACCACTTATTTAAAACACAGTGGTACAAACGGCTTGTATGCCAAAGGGCAGAACCTCTATACGCTTAACCATAGTACGCAGTCGCTTTCTAAAATTAATATAAAAAGTAAGACCAATACCGTAATAGTCAATAAATTTGATGGGCTAAGCTTTAGCTCGCCAAACGATATGACTATGCATAGAAATGGCGATATATTTTTTACCGATCCTAATTGGCAACTAGGCGAACGCACTCAGCAAATGCCTTATACCGGTGTGTATAAGTTAAGCAATATGGGCACACTTAGTTTAATTGACGCTACTCTTGAAAAGCCCAATGGTGTTGCACTCTCGCCTGATCAACGTACCCTTTATGTTGGCGACTTTAGTAACCGCGTCAGCAAATACACTATTGATGAAAACGGTGATATTTCACCGCGCGAAGACTTTATTAAAGTAACCTCGCCCGATGGTATAAAAGTAGATTCAGCTGGCAATATTTACGTAAGCAGCCACAAAAAAGGCGTTATTAATATTTATACGCCAAGTGGCGCATATATCGATAAAATTGAACTGGGCCCTAATGTAACTAACCTTGCGTTTGGTGGTAAAAATCGCAAAACGTTATTAATAACCACCGCTAAGGGTTTGTTTACGCTTGATGTAAAAGTAGCGGGTTTGGCTAATTAGCTAAATTAGTTAAGCAACGTATTAAAGAGAAAGTTAAGCTCACTCGTTAAGCACAAAAACCGGTGTAACTTGGTTACACCGGTTTTTTATTATTTAAGTTTTTGCTGCCTAAGCTTTTGCTACTTAGGTTTTTGCTACTTAGGTAGTGTTATTTTAATTAAACGTGTTGTTATAAAACTTAAAATTGCCCGATACATGCAGCATAGCTAACATATATAACGAACCATTATAGTAACGGTAGTCACCCGTTGGTTGCGATAAAGACCAAAATTCGTTAAAAAACTCATTTGCTTGCCCAGCGTTTGTTGAAGCAAGTAACGCTACTGCATTCGCGGCTTTTTGACCTTCGCCTGCACAGCCTTTGTTTTGCGCTCCACCGTACGAATACACTTGCTCGTAACAGTTATTACTGTTGTTAGTTTTTGCATAACTTAAAAAGCCCAGTGCTTTATTTACTGCGCTTTTATGCCATGCTTGAGCACCCATTAAATGCGCGTCTAAACCCACATTCATAATTACGCGCCATGCATCAAATTCATACCATTGACCTGGGTTTGCTTGGTCGTTAAAAATGTAGCCAATAACAGGGCTGCCATCTAAGCGCGATAAAAATGTAGGTAAGTTCCAATGCGGGCTGCCACTTACTTTTGTAAAATGGTTTTTAAGTAAGGTTCTACTTTTTGTGGCTACTTCTCGCCAGTAAGCTTTGTCTGCTTGGTTAGTTACGTTATTTGCAAAGTAGTCATAAAACGCAGGTATGTGATAAGAAGGGTCTGTTAGGTTATCAATGTAAGGTGAAAAGCGGATTATTTGGTTTTCCATCAGCTTATTTTTAATTGTGTTTAACATGGTAATGGCATCGTTGTAGTAGTTAAACTCACCCGAATTCCCCCAACGAGCGGAAGCATTAAGTAGTGCAAAAGCAAAGTACTCTTCGCCATCGGGAGCGGGGCCTTCATCTACTTTATAAACAAAGCCGTTTTGATTAAGCTTTAGTTTCCACGCGTAAACGCCTTGTTTTTTTGCATCAGGGTGGTTGTCTGGATTTTTTTGATACGCTTTTGCAAAGCGCCATAGGTTATCAAACTCTTGCTGTTTGTTTAGCATGACAGCGGCGGTCATTCCCCACGACTGCCCTTCTGTTCTTATATCGTCGCCCTCGTCCGGGTTAATTGCTTTTATATAGTGTGCTTTATAAACACCGTTTTCGGTGTACGGGTAATAAAGTTGTTGAGTGTTGTTATAGCCAAACATATTATCAAAAGTACTATTCACTTTTTGCTGTATATTTGTTTTACCCATTTCTTGTGCGAGGTTACGGTATGCTCCTGAACTGTCGGCGCCTACACTCGATGGGCTATTATTAAATGCTGCAAGTGATTGATAGCTTATTAGCGTTAATAATAAAGTTGTTATTTTAAAAAATACTTTCATGTTTATCCTCTTTATTTGAATTATATCAGCGTGCAAATTCAATATAGTCTTTATGACCATTTGATCAAGAGGTTCTCAAAACTATTTGTTTATTTTATAAACTAAGTGAGATATGTGAGGTGTTTAAGAAGTGTTTAAAATATAAAAGGCCGCTTAAAAAAGCAGCCTAAATCGACACAAATAGTGTTAAAAGCGTATTTATTGGTTATTTATTAATTGCTACTTTTTTAACCCTTTACCCGTTGCAGCCCAATAAATTCCGCCATAAATATGCTCGGATAAAAACTCACTTTTATACACCGCATTAGTATGTCCAAGGGCTGTGTAAAATGATCGACCACCATCGTAATTGTGATACCACGAAATAGGATGAAACGCCCCCATACCTGAGCCTGTTTTGTTATTACCCCAATCGGCAGTTGGATTGTAACTTTGCTCATCAACTGTGAGTAAGTAGTTTAACTTAGTTAGCTCAGGCCCAAATTCGTACCACTCGTCTGTCCAAAGCATTTCCTGCGGCATATGGTTTAAGCCAATAAAGCGAGTATTAGGTACTTTACGTAGTACGCCAGTTTGAATAACAGGATGAATGTTAAAGGTGCGCCCCACCAGCCTTTGATACCACGCCCAGTCGTATTCGGTATCTGATGCGCTATGAATACCAACAAAGCCTTTACCTGCTTTTACAAATCGCTCAAGCGCGGCTTGCTCTTTTGGGTTTAAAATATCGCCTGTGGTTGATAAAAACACTACTACATCAACATTTTTTAAGTAATCGTCGTTAAAATAATGGCTTTCTTCGTGCCAAATTAAGTTGAAAAAGTGCTTATCGGCTAAGCCTTCTAGCGCTTTAACGCCTTCGGTTTGCGACTTATGGTGCCACCCTGCGGTTTTTGTAAATAGCAGCACATTAAATTGCTTTTTAGGGAGGGTATCAAACCCTGTAGCATTACTTTTTTGCACTGTTGCCATACTCAGTGCCAATACAACAAAGCTTAATAGCCAACCCTTATATGCGAATCTAGATAAAGAAAAAGACATAGTATTCCTATTTAAAATGAACAAACATATTAGCCGTTAGCCGCCCTGTTTGTGGACACGATGAAATATCGGTAGACGTGTTAAGTAAACTGGTGTGCAGCAAATACCCAGGAAACACAATAAGCCTATTTGGCTTATATTCTATGTGCTTGTAGCACTCAAACTCACTGTGCTGCGTGGTGCAGTAACTAGGCTTTGCATTATCTAATTCAAGGTATTTCTGAGCATGTGTTAAATACGTGTTTTTGCGCTTTGTGCTGATTGTTTCAAACCCTGTTTTTTTATGCCTAAAAAACCCAGTGCCGCCATGCTCGCCTTCGCCAAGGTAATGAATAATGGCAATTAGGTTAGGATCGTTGGTATCAAAGTGTGGCAAGGTTTGTATTGGTGATAGCTGCTGCTGCGTTTTAGTAATTAACGATAAGGTATTATCTTTTGGGTATGGGGTAAATGTTTGCTCAATATTAAATACGGTATAAAAACCCTGTATAAGCGGCTTTAAGTAATCAACCACACATTGCTTTGGCAGCGGCATGCGTAAACCAGGGTATTGAGTGAGTTCGTCAGGCTTAAACTCGCCACTGTTGTCCTCAGCACTTTTAGCTAAGTTTATAAGTTTTTGCGGCACACTCAGGTAGTCGTCAATTATAATAATTGGCGTTTGCTCTTGCCCTATAAACTCATACTGCGGCTGTAAGTTATTGCCAAGTGTTAGCATAATACTTACTTAGCCTTGCAATAATGATTAATAAAATCAATGTGACTCGGTAAGCTATTTGCTTTTTTAGCCACATGATTTTTTATTGATTCTAAAAATCGTTTAAGCTCATCATCGCTCATGCTATCAACAATTGGGTGATAATTTTGCGGCACTAGCCCTTGCCCTAACATCACTTGTAACCACGAGGCTTCACCAAATAGCTCTTGCTCTGCTTTATAAACATGCCCACTTTGCTTAAATAGCTCAATGCGTTTGGCAAGCGACTCTGGAATTAGCATGTTTTTACAGTAACGCCAAAAGTCGCTGTCGGTGCGCTGTGTTACATGGTAATGCAGCACAATAAAGTCGCGAATGTTTTCGGCTTCAAAGCGCATTTTGTTGTTAAAGTCATCTTGATAGCACGACTCGATTGCTTTGGTTGGCATGTTTTGCATTAATCTTATAATGCTTTGCTGAATTAAATGAATACTGGTTGATTCAAGCGGCTCAATAAAACCACTTGCTAAGCCAATAGCTACACAGTTTTTGTTCCAATGTTTACGCCGTGTACCGGTGCGGTATTTAATAACGCGCGGCTCATTAATCAGTTTGCCTTCTACGTTATTGAGTAGCGCTGTTTTTGCCTCATCATCGCTCATGTATTTACTACAAAACACTAAGCCATTACCACGGCGGCTTTGCAACGGTATTTGCCACTGCCAACCACATTTATGTGTCATTGCACGCGTATATGGCACTATTGGACTTACTAATTCGGTTTGTACTGCTACTGCGCTGTCGCACGGGAGCCAATGGCTCCAATCTTCGTATCCGGTGTGTAGCGCTTGCTCTATTAATAAACCTTTAAAGCCGGTGCAATCTATAAATAAATCGCCCTCAATAATTTGCCCGTCACCTAAAGTAAGCGATTTTATAAAGCCATTAGTGGGCTCTAGGTTAACTTTGCTTATCATGCCTTCTATACGTTTAGCGCCGTTTTGCTGTGCAAAATTACGTAAAAATTTAGCGTACAAACCTGCATCTAATTGATAAGCATGGTTACGGTCTTGATTCGGCACTACGGCAAATTTACCCAAACGACTTGCTACGTGCTCTGTGCAATAGTCGCCAATATCGGCTGCAACACCTTGTTGCATGCCTTTTAGCCAAAAGTGCTGAAAACCCGCAGCCCAACAGCCTTGCCCCACATAACCAAATGAGTGAAAGTAGCTTTGCTGGTTTTGTTTCCAGCCCTCAAACGATATGCCTAATTTAAACGTGGCATTAGTGGCTGCCATAAATTCTGATTCACTAATTTTTAGTAAATCATGAAATATATGCAGCGTAGGAATAGTTGACTCTCCGACCCCTACGGTAGGTATTAAATCGGATTCAACCAAGCATATTTCAATATTTTTACCTAGCAGCTTTGCCATTGCTGCGCTGCACATCCAACCAGCGGTGCCGCCACCTGCTATTACGATTTTTTTAATTGCATTTTGATTCATAATTCAAACCTTACTAGTACGCTTAGCGTCTTAATTTATTTTGTAATTGGGCTCTTAATTTACGCGCTGTAAGCTCATCCATTGGCTTTGTTAAAATAGCCTGTGCGGGCTCTGGTATATGTGCAAATTCGTTGTCGTTAAATACATAGTAATTAAACAAACGTTGCCATGCGGCGCGCTCATGCTTTGGTAAATTACGTATATTTAAAATAGCAAGGTGAAGTGCATTAGTAGGCTGCCCATACACCGCTGGCGTATTTTTAAACCAATAATTAAACAGTATATTTAAACTGCCAAGCCCCTGTACTTGGTGCCACCACATGCTGGATAATATAAGGGCATCGCCTGCTTCAAGATCAACGGTAATTGCCGCTTTTATTGCCTGCTCAAATTTAGGGTATTGCGTGAAGTTGGGCGCAGTTGTGGTGGTTAAGCTTATTGGCTGACCACCGGGTGCTTTATCAAGCGGGCCTATGTATAAATTATCTATTTGATCGGGGGCAAATAATGTAAAACGCCTTTTACCTGCAACGCAACATGCTAAATTTTGCGCTACGTCGTAATGTGCTGGTACGGTAACTTTTCCGCCTGCCCATACATTAAATAAACAGCCTTCGTTTAATGCGTTAACTTGGCAGTGATTAACCAAACCAGGCAAGCATTGTGCAATGCTAGTAGAGCCAATGTATAAGGTGTCGGCTTGCGGGTTATTAGCACTTTGCGCTATTTGCTCAAGCGCATTAATCAATGCCGCTTGTTGATTAGTAAAATTAAAACCGCTCAAATCGGGGTTATATCCTACAACCCCGCTTTGACTGGCGGGTATTGTGCAAGTGTTAACTAAAAAACCTTCGTAAAACGGCGTTAAATAATCAATCGCTGCACTGTCTGACTTTTTAGCAGCAATAACTAAGGGCCAATCGCTCACAAACCCTTTTAGTACAATAGGCACAGGCGAGTTTAAAAGCTCCTTGGGTAACGTGCTGGGAGTTAAGCCACTTAGCGTTTGAATATTATTTGATAAATTTTCCATTGTTAAGCACTTATACCGCGTGCTTTTGTAGCTTAAGTTGCTCGTTTTTAAGCGCCACTAAATCACGCACATGTACTTGAGATGCAATGATCATGTATATACACGCTAAATACCCTTGTGAATGCAGCTCTGCAATTGCATCGCTACTTAGCTGGTTAAGTGAGTCTTCGTTGATGGTATAAAAACCAAGTAAGTTATGTTTAAGCCCGTTTACTAAATCAAGCTCTAGCGATACTGATTCAAGCAAACCATGTTTAATCAAAGTTTTAATAAATGGCTGATTTTGTTGTAAACCATGATGCAAGTTGTCGAGCACATTTATTATGTTTTCGAGGTAATCGCTATTCCCGCCGTGTTCTAAAAATAAGTTAATACCCTGCTTTGTTGACACTTTTGGCGAGTCTAAATCAATGCTAAGCATGCGCTCTTGCGTTGCCACACCGTTTTGCATTGTATTTTGAGTCGCGATAGCAAAAGGCAGTCGCTGCATACTTAGTGGAATATAGTGTGCTTGCCATTGCTGGTTTACTAAAAATAAGTTTTCGTCTTTATTTATGCCGTACAAACACACCGGCAAAAATGTATTTGTTATATCGTCTTTTATAAAAAATATTGGGTAATGTGCTTGAGCGACTCTAAATTCGCTCACAAATGTTTCGCTATACCAAACCCCATCACCTAGGTGTGTGCTGCGTGCAGGGTTTATTTTTAAATGCTGATGTTCAACATTATTTAATAATGCATGATTGGCCATGGATTGTGTGCTCCAATTGTTGTTGTATGCCTTTACCTATTGCTACATATTAAATGTAACTAATAAGTTAAATTCATATTGACTATAACAGCTGGATATTATTATTACTAGGTTAATTTAGGCAAATAAAAAAGCCACAAAATGCGGCTTTTATAAGGTTGCTACAAGAGTAATTTATTAAAAATTATAACGAACACCTAAACCGTAACGAGAGCCTGTTTGAGTGATG
This sequence comes from Pseudoalteromonas sp. P1-7a, assembly GCF_001401855.1. NCBI lineage: Bacteria > Pseudomonadati > Pseudomonadota > Gammaproteobacteria > Alteromonadales > Pseudoalteromonadaceae > Pseudoalteromonas > Pseudoalteromonas sp. P1-7a. The sequence continues at coordinate 92,849 of NZ_LKDU01000009.1, forward strand.
TTATAAATCAGCTCTTGCTTACGCCCGTACGATGTTACGTACTCGTCAGTAATGTTTATACCTTCAATAAATACGGTAAGTCCCTCTACTGCGGGTACTTCGTAACTTACGTTAAAGTCTATTTGGTAATACTCATCAGTGTAAATTGGTGCGGTTAAATCGCCGTTTACACGACGCTCATTTAAAAACGAGTCGCGCCAGTTATACGCAATACGTGCTTGTAAGCCTTCTTTATCGTAAAAGAACACTACGTTTGCAGTATCACTTAACCCTACAAGTGCTTCTGTATCCTCTAGCGAGTCGTTGTCGTATTCAAGACCCGAGTCAACCATAGTGTAGTTAAAAATACCGCCAAAGCCTGACTCACCAAATAAATGCTGAATATTAAATTCAAAGCCATCAATGGTGTATTCTTGGTCGCCATTTACAGGCACGTTTATTCTAAAGTTAATTGGATCATCTGAGTCTGGGTCACCAACAATTGTGCCGCCGTCTAACTCGCCATCTTCATCAAATTTAGGTTGTACATTTGGATCATCAGCAAAGTTTTCAAATATATAGGTTCTGATATCTTCGTTAGATGCATTAGCGCCAAGTGCCGCTGTAGCAGCTCTAAACTTTTCACCATTTAATGGATCAGCTAAGTTAAATATATTTGAGTCGATAGTACCTGTAGTGATCCAATTTGTTACGTCTTTTTTAAAGTAACCAAACGAAATATAGCTACCTTCGCCGTAATACCATTCACTTGATAAGTCATAGTTAATTGATTCAAGCGGTTTAAGTCCTGGGTTACCAGAGCCACCCGAATAACCACTTAAGCTACCGCCGGTATTAATAGTTGTACCGCCTTGTAGTTGGCCATAACCCGCTCTTGAAATAGTTTTGCTCGCTGCTGCGCGAATCATTACATCTTCAACAACTTCAATATTAAAGTTAATATTTGGCAGGAACTGGCTGTAATCTGCCGACTGGCTTAGCGTTTCAATGCCGGTAACACCGGTTACTGATGTAGCTGTATCTTCGTTCCACTCTACGCGGCTGTAACCTGGTGCTGTTGCTTTAGAAAATACGTCTGTTTTTTCGTAGCGTAAGCCAATTTGCAGGTCGAAAAACATGCCACTCAATTCGCCTTTGTAATTTACTTGAGCAAAAGCAGACTGCGTTTTTTCTTCCGTAAAGCGGTTTGTTGCTGCATCCCAGTCAGTTGAGGCACAAAATTGTCCTTCGCCGTTTGGTCCTGCTGCTGCGCCGTCGGCTGCTTTACAATCACCATAAAGGTTATCTACGTTAGCAATAGGATCTGCGTACTCTGCTGCATTTACAATCGCATCAAAGTCGGCAAAAAAGATTGTATTAAATAAATCGTATTCGCCTTGTGTTGCAGTGCCTTCAAAGTTACCCGCTTTAGCTTGAAACTTATCTAAAATAGTATCTTGGCGCCAATCAATATCAGCAAAGTCACCCTCAACACCAACACCACCCCAATCTGGGCGCTGTACTTGCGTATGACGGTAATGGTTATTTACTTTATTAACCGCAACACCAAAGTCAATGCTTAGGTTGTCGTCAATGTAGAAGTCGCCCGAAATTTGCGTTTGATCGATTTCTGAATCGTATTTATCGTTTGCAAACCAGCTACCCGATAAACGCATAGTACTTGGGTTAAAGTTTTCAATGTTACCAATTGCAATACCTGGTAAGTCGCCAGTTAAATCAAGCCCTGAGCGCGAACGTGTGTACGACGGTAACTGAATATTGTTACGTGTACCGTGGCGTGGATCAGTTGCTTTCATTGATGCTTTTGAACTGTGGTGATCAAACTCTAGGTTAAGCTGATCAGACACTGCCCATTCTAGATTAAAGCCTAGTGAATCTGTTTTTTCTTCGCGACCCCAAGAACCTACCGTAAGCGACGTATCGCGGTAATCAGCATCACTTTGAATGTCATAAATTTCTGAGTAAATAAGTGGATACGCGTTAGGCTCGCCCGCCCAAACAGATTCACTTCTATCGCCTGCGTAGTTAAACCAAACTGACGCATCAGTGTGCTGCTCTTCAACGGTTGTTCTAAACGTAGTGTAGTCAAGGGTTGCTGTAATGTTTTCAACAGGTTGATATTGAAAAACTAGCTGGCCATTTACACGTTCACGTTGGCGTTCTTCAAACACATAACGTGGTTGTTGCGGGTTTGAATAAATACCTGATGTAGGTCTGTTTGCTCCGCCCTCTGCGCCTGCAGGTACACCGCCCCACCCTGTATTTGTGTAATCAGATGCTCTGTAGCCTTGATCTTGAATAAACTGTTGCATACCGCTTTCACGGTCTTGGTAGCTACCTGAAATAGATATACCAAATTTATCGTCACCAAATGTTTGCGAATATAAACCACTTACCTCCGGTGTAATACTACCCTCATCGGTTGATTGATCGTCTACAGCTTTTACGCCAAACGATGCTTTTATACCTGGGCTATTTAAAGGCCTGCTTGTTGTTAAGTTTATAGTTGCGCCAATGCCACCTGAGGTAACACTTGCGTCTGATGTTTTATAAACTTGCACGCCCGATACGCTTTCAGATGCCACATTAGCAAAATCAAATGTACGGTCACCTGTTGTATTTGGAAGTTGGCGGCCATTAATAGTAATTAAGTTATTAGCAGGTCCAAATCCACGTACTGTTACGCGGCTACCTTCACCGCCCGCTCTATCAATTGATACGCCGGTAATACGTTGCAGCGATTCAGCAAGATTAGTATCAGGAAATTTCCCCATATCCTCAGCCGAAATAGCATCGACAATACCAGAAGAGTCGCGTTTAACATCCATAGAGCGCTGCAATGAACCTCTAATGCCTGTTACTTGTATTATTTCTACATCTTCGTCGACAACGGTTTCGGCAGCGTAGCTTTGGTGAGGAAGCGTAACGGTACCCATTGCAGCGAGTATGGCTGTTGAAATTATCTTTTTCTTAAACATCATGATGCCTTTTTCTTATTTAATTATTATTGACGTACTGCAAGACTTTAAGAGTTACTCGAAACATAATTGTAAACTATTTGTTTCATTTTACGGTCAATAAATAATTATTGTGTGTGTATGTTTTAAACGTTTTACAAAGACCACAACCAGTTTTAAACATGTGCTACTTAACTAAAAACCATTAAATAACAGCACGTTTATGCTAATTCTTTGTGCTAATTTTTGCTTTAAAATATTTTCATTTTGTCATATGTCCTCAGCTTCCTCTTATTTAGACCATTAACAAAATAAATTAATGGTCACATTGACTACATCTTTTTTGTGCAAATAAAAGCTTAAGCTTTGCTTACGCAGATAATTTGCATTGTTTAAAACTATTTTTGTTAAGCGTGTTCATATGGACTTATTGTTTGAATTTTTCCGTTTGAGTCGTGCTCAAGCTTAGCCATTTTCATACTGCGTAAATGGGTTTGCCCGCCCGATAACGTACTGTCGTGATAAAATAAAAACCAGTCGCCATTGTGCTTAACAATTGAGTGATGCGTGGTCCAACCAAGTACAGGGTTTAAAATAACACCCTGGTAAGTAAATGGTCCGTAAGGGTTATCGCCCGTAGCGTATACAATTTTGTGTGTATCGCCCGTTGAGTACGAAAAGTAATAAACACCGTTGTGTTTGTGTACCCAAGGGCCTTCAAAAAATCGGCGGTTGTTATCGCATACTGTAATTGGCGAGCCGCTTTCATCTAGTACAACAACCTCTTTTACGTCTTCGCTTAGGCTGATCATATCTTGCGATAATTTTGCAACGCGCGCAGGAATTGCAGGTTCACCATTTTTTGGATACGTGCTTTGTTCATTAAATTCGCTGGTTTGCCAATTTTGTAATTGGCCGCCCCACAAGCCACCAAAATACAAATAATGGCTTGAGTCGTCATCTTCAAATACAGCAGGGTCAATACTAAATGTCCCTTGAATGTAATCGTCTTCGGCTTTAAATGGACCTGTTGGGCTATCACTTTTTGCAACGCCAATTCTAAAAATACCTTGCTGATCGCGCGCGGGGAAATAAAGGTAGTACTGACCAAGCTTATGCGCTGCATCGGGTGCCCACATTTGCTTGCTTGCCCATTTTACGTCGTCTACACAAAGTGCTACGCCATGGTCTATGGCTTTGCCTGAGCTTTCGTCAAGCGAAAACACATGGTAGTCGCGCATTGCAAAGTGGTCGCCGTTATCATTAATTTCATTTTTTGATTCAATGTCGTGCGAAGGATAAATATACACTTTGCCGTTAAACACATGCGCAGACGGATCGGCGGTATACATGTGATCAACTAACACATTGTGGTTTTGTATTAACGAGTTGGCTCGTTGTAGGTCTTTTAACTGTTTAAGTTCAGCGTCACTTAACCCATTAGATGGGGGTGCTGATTGCGCTGTATTTTGCATTTTTACTCCTAGTATTGCCTGCCCACTTAGCGCTTTTAAAAAGGCGCAAAGTGGGCTGCTAAATTAGTTTATGGTTTTGTTATCAGCCAGCTGCGTTTGAATGCGCTTTACTTCAGGCTCGGTAAGTTTGTAACGTGTTATAAAAATTAAACATGCCACGGTACAAATTACTGGAATGCCGGCAAAGGCGAGTAAAATGCCTGATAACGTGTGTTCTGACTGTTCTTGATTAGGCACGTATGCATAGCCAGATAATATCCAACCAGCAATCGCACCGCCGATTGCAAAGCCTAGTTTTATTGCTAATAAATGGCCCGAAAACGTAACAGCGGTTAATCTGCGACCAATTTTTAAGGCGCCATAGTCAACCGTATCTGCCACCATTGAAAACATAATTGGGGTAATTATCATGTGGGCAAAGTTAGCAATAAAGTAGACGATAAAAATGGTGACTATGGCGTCGCTCTCAAGTACGTAGAACATGCTATGAGAAACAATCACCACCACTAACGCGGCGATAAAAAGTGTTTTCTTTTCAATAAATTTGGTTAAAAAGTTAGTAGACACAGCGCCTAGTACTGAGCCAATTGCTGAAAGTGTTAAAAAATTAGAAGTAAGTGAGGCTTCTCCCACGTAGTACTTAATATAATGCGGCGCTACAGAGGCTCTAACGCCAATTAAAATTAATGTTGCTAGGCTTATAACGGCTATTACAACCCATTGATCGTTTTTAAATAAGCTTAAAAATTCAAGGAAGGCATTCTTTTTAGTTTGCGCGGGTTTAACTTGTTTTGTTTCTTTAGTCATTTTAAAACATAGTAAAAAACAAGCCGCAGCAAGTCCGCCTAAAAACACCATGGCTAGCGGGTAACCTACTACATCGTCGCCGTCGCCAAAAAAAGTAACTAGCTTAGGCAGTGCCCATACAATTACAAGTAGTGCAGCCATTGCCATTGCAAATCGATATGACTGAAGCGATGCTCGCTCTTTTGGATCGTTTGTCATTACTGCGCCAAGTGCGCCATAAGGTATATTAATAGCGGTATAACACGTCATTAATAGCCCGTAAGTAAAGTAGGCATATATAAGCTTGCCCGTAGAATCAAAATCGGGGGTTATAAATGCTAAGCAAGCAAACACACCATAAGGCACGGCTAAAAATAATATATATGGGCGGTAAGAGCCCCAACGGCTGCGAGTTCTATCGGCAATGCTACCCATTATAGGGTCGGTAATTCCATCAAATAAACGAACCGCTAATAATAAGGTACCCGCAGCGGCTGCAGATAAACCGTAAACATCGGTATAAAATATCAACATAAAGTTAGCGACCATTTGAAATACAATATTACTAGCTGTATCGCCAAGTCCGTACCCTATTTTTTCTTTAATTGTGAGTGTGTGTTTTGTGTTGTTCATGTGTGCTCAATTTTCAATGCAAATCGATATAGTCAAAAATACTATATGCATTTTTAGCGCATGTAAACATTTATGTTACATTTTTAATTTACTGGTAATTTACTTGATACATCACACTAATTAAGAATCAAAGCTACTAACATACAAAGGTATTGCTCGCTCAATAAAGAACCACTACTTAGACCCGAATTCAGATAATAAGTGCACCACTCTTGGTTAAATGGTGAGAAGAGATCAACTGCCTGTTGGTGGTACTCTGTAATCGCCAAAAAACAAGAGTAGTTACCATGAGTTACAAACAGTTGTTCGAGGGACAACGATACCAGATAAAAGCCTACTTACGCGAGGGTTTCAGTTACCGAGAAATTGGAAATCGTTTGAAAGTGAGCCACAGCACGATAAGTCGTGAGGTCCGGCGTAATAGAATTCGTGGTACGCACTATCTCCCTGAGGAGGCGCAATCAAAATCCGTCAAGCGACGACGAAGTGCAGCAAAATATAGCGTATCAGCACTCACTATTATGTTTGTCGAGTTCGGCTTGAATGAAAAGTGGAGCCCTGAACAAATATCAGGTGTGGGTAAACTTATCGGTCATCCGGTTAGTCATGAGTGGATTTATGGCGATGTACAGCGCGATAAATTAACGGGTGGCAAGCTGTATAAACAACTGCGTCATGGCCGACGCAAGTACCGAAAAGGCAGCCGTGCGAAACGCGTGATTATCCCGAACCGCGTTGGTATTGAGCATAGGCCTGCTATCGTTGATAAAAAGAGACGCTTTGGCGATTGGGAAGCAGACAGCGTCCTGGGCAAAAGCGGCACGGGTGCTATTGTGAGTTTGGTTGAGCGTAAGAGTAAGTTTTATCTAATTCGCAAGGTGCCTGCGAAGAGCGCAGCAGAAGTCAGTCGTGCAATGGTTGGAATGTTGTGGCGCTATCGTAGCCATGTGCATACGATTACCGCAGACAACGGCACGGAGTTTTGCGGACACGAGCTAGTTGCCGAAAAGTTGAAAACAGACATTTACTTCGCCAATCCCTATTCGTCATGGGAGCGAGGTTTAAATGAGAACTTTAACGGATTACTGCGGCAGTACATCAGCAAAGGCACAGCCCTTAGAACAGTAACAGACAAGCAGGTTGCGCAAGCGCAACGTGCTCTGAACTTGAGACCAAGGAAATGCCTTGGTTACAAACAACCTGAGGTCGTCTTTAACGAATTACGTGGAGCAGCCTAATTTAGTGAGTGGTGCACTTCGGACTTGAATTCGCGGCTAAAGAACACTAAGTTTGTAAATTAATTTAATTGGGTACAGTTCAAGTAACCGTTAATTATATAGATGTGGTTGTTTTAGATAGGATTTATAAACGCTTTTTATTTGCGCTTTAAGCCCCTTTTATATACTCTTAATAGTCTTTATAACAATATCTACGTATAGCTTTGGCTGAGTAATTTATGCACCATAAAACATCAAACATTTCTAACAATATTGACGAAGAATCAATTCCTGATGACTGCATTAGTAATCTAACCGTAGATAATATTGTATTTGCTATTCATGAAGGTAAGTTAAAGGTGTTGCTAGTTAAATATAACCGCGGCCTTGCAACAAGCCAGTGGGGTTTAATTGGTCACTGGGTTCGTAAAGATGAAAACTTAGACCTTGCAGCTCTGCGTGTTGTTAAAAGTACGACCGGTGTTGAAAACCTTTATTTAGATCAGTTAGGTGCGTTTGGTAACGTTGACCGCTACCCTGCTAGACGTATTATAACCATTGTTTACTATTCGCTCGTACGCTTTGAAGAAACCAATCTTGTGAGCGGCGACAATGCTTTAGAATGTGAATGGTTTGATGTAAATAACGTCCCCCCTTTAATGTTTGACCACGCCGACATTTTAAAAAGTGGCTTAGATTACTTACGCTATAAAGTAAGGCACGAGCCGATTGGTTTTAGCCTGCTCCCTGAAAAGTTTACCCTACTTGAGCTACAAGGAATTTACGAGTCGATTTTAAATAAATCACTCGATAAACCTAACTTTAGACGTAAGTTCCAAAAAATGAACTTACTAATAAACTGCAAAGAAAAGCAAACAAATGTAGCTCACAGAGCCGCTACTTTGTACCGTTTTGATATAAACGTATACGAAAAACTAAGAGAATTTGGTTTTACGTTTGAGTTTTAAATGCAACGATGCAGCGGTATGTTTTAAAAATTAACATAAATCACAACAGATACACTATTAAAAAAACACCAAAAACGTTAAAGCTGGGTGAGTTTCGTACCTGTATAGTCACCCTTATCAACCTTAAGTTTATTAATCATTTATAAGCCCCAAAAGATATTTATAGGCTTCAAAAGATATTTATACTTAATCTATCACATGAACTTGCTATAAAAATCAAAAACTTCGGGATGTAAACCTACCAAAAAACAGCTACATTTTTAAACGTACCTTTGCTTAGCTCTATTAGTTTTGATTGCTTTATGTACAAGGCGCTTGTACTTTAAATATAATGACTTAATGGGTTTTTAAAGTGAGTTTAGGTATGGCGCGGGCTGGTATATTAACAGTATTTTTTTTCTGTGCTTTTTTTAGCCCGCTAACACATGCTTATCCACTTAATAACAATAACACTACCATAGAGGATGATAACCTGTGGCGTCCTGTTACAGCATTTAATACCACACCTTCTGCTCAACAAGTCATTACATCATATAAAAACAGTTCTGAAATAAGCACTCTGCTCGGTAAAAGTGGCGCTGTAGTGACAAAAGTGGCACTAAATAGCCCCGCCACTGGTGATTGGTATGTGCTTCCTCAGGCCAATTTTATCGATGTTGGCCTAGCCTTTTGGCAAACCGAACAGGGGGATATAGTTAAGCTTGCTGATTTTTCGCAGACTCATGTAAACCAGCAGGCCATTTTAATGCATGGTCAGGCATTTAAACTGCCCTTTTTTGAACCAAGCAAGGGCTATTTGTGGATATATTTAGAAGCCAAACATTACCCTACCCCAGTTGATCTGACTATTTTAGATGAGGGTGCATTTTTACATCATCAATTTTATATAAACTCAATAAGCCTTATTGCTATTTCAGTCATGCTTACTTTAGCAATATTGGCCTTGGTAATGTTTTTAAATGTAAAACAAAAAGTGGCCTTATTTTGTGCTGGCTATGTTGGTTTACATGGCTTTGGTTGGGCGTTTGCCTCAGGTGCTTTCAATGCAGTTTACGCCAGTCCCACTTTTAATAAACATTACTTAGGTATGTATTTATTCGCCTTTGCTGTGAGTTGCGCTGGCGCATTTACCTACTACCTATTTAACTTTTATAAAGAAAAAACAAACAAGCTGACACGCGCATTAAAATACTTCTCTATTACTGCCTTTGTATGTGGCGTTTGCAGTCTATTAATGCCCTTTTATGTGGTGTTTTATACCGCGCATTTTTTAGCAGCAATATGGGTTACGCTTAGTTTAACTACCGGGTTTGCTATGCTTAGCCTGAACGATTTTAGAGCCAAGTACTTTTTATTTGGCAATGTGCTCTATAGCCTCTCATTAGTAGTCTACGTTGCGTTTCATTTTAATTTAATAAATGCAACATCAGCAGAAATCTTTGTGCTGATCGCTTTAGCAATAGATTGCGTGTGTATATTATTATCTTTATCTGAGTGGCTGAAGTTAAAGCATCAAGCGTTTAATACCTTATTGTATGAATCTCGCTTTGACCCTCTAACCCAAGTTGGCAACCGATTATTATTAGATGATGAGCTGGTTAAACTTGCACATAGTGCTTACATCATTGTGTTTATAGATTGTGATGGAATAAAAAAAATAAACGATGGGCTTGGGCACGCCAAAGGGGATGCGTTTTTAATTAATGCAGCAAAATTAATGACACACCATTTAGCGCAAGACGGCACCGTATTTAGAACCGGGGGCGATGAATTTATTTGGTTATGTAAAGTCAAAAACAAATCACACCTCCCCCAGCTTAAAACCACGCTCACCCAAAAGCTCAAAGCATTACATAACACTATACAGCGTCAATGGCCGCAATCAGGTATTAGTTATGGCATAGCATCAAGCGATGAATGCCAAAACCATACCGAGTGTTTAACCTTAGCGGATCAGCGTATGTATAACTTAAAATCAGCCCATAAACTCAAAGTATGCTGAGTTAATAGTGTGCACTTTTGGGCTTGTTACTTACCATAGTGTATTTAGATCATTAACCGTGTTAAGTACACTCGTGTATCCACCAGTAACTACGTACCATTGTGTTGGATTTAGATAATAAACATGATTTTTTTGCCAAGCGTTGGAATTTTTTATAAAAGGTGAACTAGTTAATGCTTGCTTAATATTACTTTGTCCTGCGGTTGCTAGCCCTCTGTCGAGTATAAATAACCAATCAGGTTTTTTTTCTATGTATGCTTTTGTAAGGGTTGCAGCATGTTTGGCTTTTTGTGCTTTAGTTTGCTTTTTATTTGCTTTACTGTCGGTTTGTTTATTAATTTTACCAACGCTTGGAATACCTAACAGGTCATACACCATACCAAACCTATCGCCAGGTAAATGTGCAATAAACACATCTTTTACGGTAAATAAAACTAGCCCTGCACCTTTACTTTTTGCTTTAGCCTGCAAAGTTAGGATTTTACTGTTTAGCTTTTCCCACAGTGACTTTGCTTGTTGTTTTTTATCAAAAATACTGCCCAGTAATAAAACATTTCTTTTAACGCTAGGCACAAAGCTATCGGCATTAACGGTTAAATCAATAGTTGGCGCAATACCCGATAATTTATCAAGGGCCTTACGGCTTCGGCCACCCACAATAATAAGGTCAGGTTTTATATCTTTGAGCTTTGCATAGTCGGGTTTAAATAAACTACCCGCTATTGCTTTATCAGAGGTGTTATAACCTGCCAAATAATCTGGGAACACGCCCTTAGCTACAGCGGTTACTTCAACATCAAGCGCTGTTATGGTATCGAGTACACCTAAATCAAAAACAACCACTTTTTTAGGTTTTTGTTTTATAACAACAGGCTTCTTTCCTGCATGCTCTATTGTTAAAGGGTAGTTGGCAAAACTTGCCACTGAATAAAAGCCGAACACTAAAATTATAAGTATATTTAAAAATTGACCGTACATTATTACTATTTCCTTTTGTGTAAGTATAGGTAATTGGTAGGCCATGCTATCACGCACACCTAAAAATGATAATGAGTCGTATTTGTTTTATTGGGTATAAAAGCGGTTTTTTGCGTTGCAGTTTCTAGAACACTAAGACACTTCTTCGCGTTTGTGAGGGTCTGTTGATCTTTGCGGACTAAAATTTGTTTAAACTAGGGGCTATTTAATCACAGTGCGATTTTTGTAACATGATGGATTAAGCAAAAGCCGAATTACTAAGATTAAATAGTCCCCAGGGAGACCCTTTGGGCAGCGGCTGTTTGGCGTTAATACGACGTTAGCGCCTATTTATAGGGAATAACGAGATAGGCTCGACTTTGCCTAAATACCAAACAGACTGATGAGAAGTTAACTTAAAAGCTCAACATACTCTAATTACTATTACATACTTTGGCATATTTCAGTGTTCCAGGCTTTAGGTAAATTACCTTTAATATGATCTATAAAGGCGCGTTGCTTTTTCGCTAATTTACCAAATGGGTAACATAGCCAAATAGGCAGTGGATCCGCTACCCAGTCGTTTAAACAACGCTCAAAACACCCAGGGTGAGCATTGAGCCGCATGCTGGCTTGCCACAGTGGTAATAAACCCAGCCCATGCCCATGGCTTATTGCATCCCCCTGTAACACGAGCTGATCAGACTGAATACGTGATGAAGGTACAGGCACACTTAATGTTGTCCCACGCTGATCAGTCATCACTAGCTGCTCGCTTTTATTCCCAAGTAATTGAAGCCATTGTGTGTTTATCAAATCTTCCGGTGATTGTGGGTAGCCGTTACGGCTAAAATACTCTTTACTACCAAATACTCCTTGCCATAACATGCAGAGTTTTTCTTGGCGTTGGCTGGTCTCTGGGAGAGAGCCCATACAAAGTAAAATATGATCTCGCCACTGATTTGAATTTGCCTTTATATCTGTTTTTAAAGTCACGCTCACATCAGGAAAGCGCGTTAAAAACTGAGCAACCACATCGCCTAGCCAACCTCTTAATAAACCATTATCAACATACACAACCACCTCGCCTTGTATCTTTTCATCGAGTGTAGCTAGTTCATGTTTGGCCTCATTAGCAATGCGAAGTATTTGCTCGCAATAACTATAAAAGCGCAGCCCTGCCTCCGTAGGGACTAAGCTTTTAGGCATTCTTTTTAATAAAGTATAACCTGTATCTTGCTCTAAATTTTTTAGGTGTCGGCTAAGAGTTGATTTAGATAACTGAAGCGTTTTTGCAGAACTTGATAAACTGCCCGAACTAACAACAGACACAAAACTATGTAATTCTTTAAACTGTAACACTATAACCTCCTGCAACGTTTGAAATAAAAAACAGGCTTATACCTACAGTTAAACCTGTTTGTCATAAACAAACGAGTGCAATGTGTTGCGGCTTTTGCAACACATTGTTCCATTCAATTTTCTTTACATGATAACAATAAGAATTATCATTTGCACTTTATAAATAAAGGTCTACACGTAAAGGAGAACATTTTAATGTGCAACCGCTCATTGTTTAAGCAAGCACCATTGACCTGTAAAAAGTTGCCTTTGGCTATTTTTGTCCCTTTAGCCATGGGAGCTTCGGCCACAGAAAATAACAACGAAATGGAAACAATGGTTGTAACAGCAACCGGTTACCAACAAAAAATTATAGACGCCCCTGCTTCTATCTCGGTCATATTACAAGAAGAGTTACGTAAACAGTCTTATACCACTGTGGTGGATGCTGTTCGCGATATACCCGGCGTATACGTCAGTGGTGGCGGTAATATGCAAGATATTAGTATTCGTGGTATGGATGATCAGTACACCCTATACCTTGTTGATGGCCGCCCTATTTCAGCGGGTCGCTCTGTCAATACCAACGGTGCCGATGGAGGCAAACAAATTGGTATTCCACCGCTTGCAATGATTGAGCGTGTAGAAGTTATTCGCGGCCCTATGTCATCGCTTTATGGCTCAGAGGCAATGGGGGGTGTAATTAATATTATTACCCGTGCAGCCCCTCAACACTGGTCAGGCAGTTTGGCGGCCAGTTATACCTCATCGATGAATGATGTAAGTAATGATGAGTACAATAGTGACTTTTATCTGGGCGGCGCTTTAATAAAAGACGCATTAGGCGTTGAGCTTACAGGGTCTTTACAGCATACCGATGAAAGTGGTTATTCAGGCGGTGGAGACTCTGCTGCAAGCCGCCCTGATTCGGATACAACGCAATTAGGTGTAAAATTTAATTGGGCTGTAAATGCTAAAAACCGAATGAGCTTAGCTTACAATACATCAAACATTGATTTTAAGCATACGCCAGGTGAGTCTATTGCGGCTGATGCCGAAGGGTCTCAATACGAATATGAGAAGCAAATGTATGTAGTTACTCATAATGGTAATTATGGCAAGCTAACTACAAATACGTATCTTCAGCAAGACTTATCGGAACGTGTTCAAAATGAAGATAAAAAAGAAGAAGTGATCACGCTAAATAGTTCGGCAACTTACGCAGGCGATAAGCACATTTATACTGTTGGCGCACGCTATAAAACAGAAGAGCTCGTTGATGAAACCAACGGTTTACTTGATGCTAATGTTGCTATTGCAAGTGACACGGTAGATCGGTGGATTGGTGCTTTATTCACAGAGGTTGAGTGGAACTTTATTGACGACTTAGCCATAACAACAGGCTTAAGATACGATAACGATGAACAATTTGGCTCGCATTGGTCACCCCGCCTGTATGCCAACTGGCATACCACTAATAATTTTACTATTAAGGGCGGTGTTTCTACCGGGTATACGCAACCTTCACTCTCTCAAGCCACAGCTGGCTTTGGACGCGGTACTGGTGGCGGCGGGTCGCCTAATTTATCTGCAGATGGGACATCAATTTCACGTGCCTTGATCATAGGTAATCCTGATCTAGAGCCTGAAACCAGCGTAAACTACGAAGTAGGTTTTATTTATAACGACCCCAAAGTAGGTCTATCCACTAGCTTAACGCTTTATCAGACAAACTTTGATGATAAAATTGCAGAAGATAGATACTGTGTTAGCGAAAATATTGATAGGAATGACTTTGAAAACTACCAATGTGAATTCAGCGGCAATACCTATCAGTTTTTAAGTACGCAAAAAAATATCTCAAAAGCGCAGATGCAAGGGTTAGAAGCAACGATAAGCTACCGTATTAACCAAAGTTTACGTGTTAAAGGCGACTATTCTTACACTGATTCTGAGCAAAAAACAGGTGACTTTGCAGGCGAGCCTTTAAATAAAATACCAAAGCAAATGGCTAACATTAGCTTAAATTGGGATGCCAGCGATACTGTAAATTTATGGAGCCGTGTAAATTATCGTGGCGAAACAACCGACTACTTAAGTCGTACCAGCCTAAGTGATGGCACTCCGGGTTACACCATGATGGATATAGGTGCTCGTTATTGGATTACTGATGACTTAAAACTCATGGCTGGCTTATATAACGTAACAGACCGTGTAGTTACCAACGAGACTTATGGCGTTGTATTAGATGGTAGAAGGCTTACTCTAAGCTTTAACTATGACTTTTAATACACTCTAATTTAATAGGGGCGTTTAACACGCTCCTATCTTCCCTATTTTGCCAATTTATTTAAATAACCTTACAAATCCCTATCCACGTTGATTCATTATAAAACTTGCCATTAATGGCTTTGATAACCTACCGCCCCTTATGCAGCATTTAATTAAATTACATGAAATTTATTAAACGGCTAAACAGTACAAAAAAAATAAGAACAAAGTTATACTGGCGCTAATTTGTCTGGCGAATAAAGCTATAAGTAATACGATTAAATTACCCCAATTAGGAGTTGTACATGGAACATATTATTTCGGGCGTGGCTAAGTTTCAAAAAGAAGTTTACCCATCAAAAAAAGCAGCGTTTCAAAAACTAGCCAATGGTCAAAACCCAGAAGTGTTATTTATCACCTGTGCCGACTCACGTATCGACCCTAACTTAGTAACTCAAACCGAACCCGGTGAATTATTTATTTGCCGTAACGCGGGCAATATTATCCCGCCGCACAGTAATCAAACCGGTGGCATGACTGCCTCAATTGAATTTGCAGTGGCAGCGCTGGGCGTATCACACATTATTATTTGTGGACACTCAGACTGTGGAGCAATGAAAGGCGCTATAAATACTGAGGGGTTATCAAGCTTGCCGCACGTTAAAGAGTGGCTTGGTCACAGCCGCGTAGCAACAGAAGTTGTAAAAGAAAAATGCGGTTGCGCAGAGCTAAATAATAACGACCACCTAGGCTTGGTAATCGAAGAGAACGTAGTACAACAGTTACAGCATATAAAAACACACCCTGCTGTGGCTGCAAAAATTGCAACTGGTCAAATTAAGCTACACGGTTGGGTATATGATATTGAATCTGCAGAAATTAAAACCTACGATGAAGCAACAGGCAGCTTTAAACCTGTTGAAGATACCGATGTAGAAACCCTGGCAAAGCAAAGTAAGTAAGCCGCTTTACAGTATTAATACGCCTAGTGTTTTTTATCTCAAAATAACATTAGGCGTATTTTTTTATTCATACCCTAAACGTCTCCCCCGTTATTAGTTAACAGCACAAAATGCACTTTTTTGACTACTTAGCACGTCGTAACCTCTTTATTTGCACTTCTATAGTGCTAGCACCGCACCAAAACCACTCAAATATGTGTAAATAAAACCATTCAAAAGCAGTGTAGCTCTTAAAAAACAAACACTTATAAAATTGGTCGTATTTTTGCTTACAAGATAACCATACTGTTCGTTATTAAAACGACACACATTTAGGTTGTTATGACCACAGGCAAAGAAGCCCGCTCGCAGTTACATTAACTTGTATCTGTGGCGGGCTTTTTTGTTTTAAATTAAACCGTCATTGAGGGGATACCAATGCAAACACCAACAAAAATACTCATTATTGGTAATGGGATGGTTGGGCACCATTTTGTAGAGCAAATGCGCCAAAGCGACGCTAATGCACACATTACCGTACTGTGCGGGGAAGCAAATTTAGCATATGACCGTGTTTACTTATCCAGCGTATTTGATGGTAAAACAGCCGCCGATTTAGCCCTCACCACCTTTGATAATTACCAGCAGTTAAATATAAATGTACATACTAATCAGTGGGTTAATGAAATAGATAAAACAAACAAAGTAGTTAACACTCAAACTGGTGATACGTTTAGTTACGATAAGCTTATTTTAGCAACAGGGTCGTACCCGTTTGTACCGCCTATTAAAGGGAATGACCAACCCCATTGCTTGGTTTACCGTACCCTAGAGGATTTAGAGCAAATAAAAGCAAGCGCCGCTCAAAGTAAAAGTGGCGTAGTGATAGGTGGCGGTTTATTAGGACTTGAAGCGGCCAATGCAATTAAGCAACTTGGACTTGATACACATGTTGTTGAATTTGCACCGCAACTTATGGCAGTCCAACTCGACTCTCAAGGTGGCACGCTGTTAAAAAATAAAATAGAAAAGCTGGGCGTGAGCGTGCATACCGCTAAGGTCACCAGCGAAATAGTAAAAGGCGAAACAAGCCGTTACAGACTAAATTTTTCAGATGGCACGTTTTTAGAAACCGACTTAATTTTGTTCTCGGCCGGTATTCGCCCTTACGATGAGCTAGGTAAAGTAGCCGAGCTAGAACTAGGAGAGCGCGGCGGTATTGTAATTAATAACCAATGCCAAACATCAGACCCTGATATTTATGCCATTGGTGAGTGCGCCCTTTGGGATAAAAAACTTTTTGGTTTAGTAGCACCTGGCTACAACATGGCCCGCGTTGCAACAAGTCAACTCACAGGCGGCAACCTTGAGTTTTTAGGCGCCGATATGAGCACAAAATTAAAGCTCCTTGGTGTAGAGGTAGGTTCTATTGGCGATGCGCACGCTAAAACCCCCGATTGCAAAGTGCTCATTTATCAAGATCCTATTCGTGATTGTTATAAAAAAATTATTTTAAATGAGGCCGGCAACAAGTTATTAGGCGCAGTACTTGTTGGCGATACTAGCGATTACGACACACTGTTGCAGTACATGTTAAACGACATGGAATTACCCGCACACCCTGAGTGCCTCATTTTACCTGACAGCGAAGGCGCACCTGTTTTAGCTGGGAATGCCCTGCCCGATACCGCCACCATTTGTTCATGCCACAATGTAAGTAAAGGCGATATAGTGGGTGCCATTGATAGCGGCTCATGCGATTTATCTGCAGTTAAAGCGTGCACCAAAGCCGCCAGTGGCTGTGGCGGCTGTACCGCGTTATTAAAATCGGTAGTCGACAGTGAGCTTGAAAGCCGTGGCGTTGAAGTAAATAACCATGTGTGTGAGCATTTTGCTTATTCACGCCAAGAGCTACTGCATATAGTAAAAGTAGAAAGCATTAAAACCTTTGATGATTTACTCACTAAGCATGGCAGCGGTCATCACGGCTGTGAAATATGTAAACCCGCAGTGGCTTCTATTTTAGCCTCAACATGGAACGACTTTATTTTAGAGCCTGCTCATGTTGGCCTGCAAGACACTAACGACACTTACCTAGCTAATATGCAAAAAGATGGCTCCTACTCAGTAGTGCCTCGTATTGCTGGTGGTGAAATTACCCCCGACAAACTCATTGTTATTGGCCAAGTGGCCAAAGACTTTAATCTGTATTGTAAAGTCACCGGTGGGCAGCGTATTGATTTATTTGGTGCACGCCTTGAAGAGCTCCCTATTATTTGGGAAAGACTTATAGCCGCAGGTTTTGAAACAGGCCATGCGTATGGTAAATCGCTCAGAACGGTTAAATCGTGTGTTGGGAGTACGTGGTGTCGCTATGGTGTACAAGACAGTGTTGGCCACGCAATAGCGATTGAAGACCGCTACAAAGGATTACGCGCACCGCATAAAATTAAAATGGCCGTTTCCGGCTGTACTCGCGAATGTGCTGAGGCACAAAGCAAAGATATAGGCGTAATAGCGACCGAAAATGGCTGGAACTTATACGTGTGTGGTAATGGCGGTATGCGCCCACGCCATGCTGATTTATTTGCGACCGATTTAGATACCGACACACTCATTAAATACATTGACCGTGTGCTCATGTTTTACATTAAAACCGCCGATAAGCTACAGCGCACCTCAGTGTGGTTGGAAAATTTAGAGGGCGGGTTAGATTATTTAAAAAGCGTAGTAATAGACGACAGCTTAGGTATTTGCCACGAACTTGAAACGCAAATGGCGTTTATAACTAAAACTTATGCCTGCGAATGGAAAAAAGCAGTCGAAAGTCCTGAGGCCTCAAAACGGTTCCGCCAATTTATTAATAGCCCAGATGCCGATAGCAATATTTTATTTGTACAAGAGCGCAACCAAATTCGCCCTGCTACTGAGTCTGAAAAACGTAACCAACAAAATTCAACAAACCGTATCCCCGTAATGGAAATTGAGCAGGAGCAAGCTGATGTATTGGCATAAAATTGGAACAACCGATGACCTAGTTGCTAATAGTGGCGTATGCGCATTAGTAAACAACCAGCAAGTGGCCATATTTTATGTTCCACAAAATAGTGAGCCTGTGTTAGCCATTAGCAACTACGACCCGATAGGCAAAGCCAATGTACTATCGCGCGGTATTATTGGCTCTATTGATGGCAAATTAGTAGTGGCCTCCCCTTTGTATAAGCAACATTTTTGTTTAAATACTGGCGAATGCCTAGAAGCAGAGGCAATACAGCTCCCCGTATTTGAAGCCAAAATAGACAATGGCAATGTCTTTGTTAGTGCTGAGCCAAAAGCCATTACAGCATTAGCATGAGGAGCATAAAATGAGTGTTCTTTCATATTTTTCAGGTATTGAAAGCCCATGGCTAAACAAATTTGTTAATAAGCTAACTCAAAATACAAAGCACAAAGCTGAACACCCAAAAAGCGGCCACGTGTATTTAATAGGAGCAGGCCCGGGCGATGCTGAGCTTATAACGGTTAAAGCGCAGCGCCATATTGCAGCAGCCGACGTGGTATTGTACGACAGCTTAGTAAGCGAAGCGCTTTTAAATACCATACCTAAACATGCACAGCGTGTATATGTAGGTAAACGCGCTGGTAAACATTCTATGCCCCAAGCTACCATAAGTGCCCTATTAGTAAAATATGCACAACAAGGGTGTAAAGTTGTTCGTTTAAAAGGGGGTGATCCGAGTATTTTTGCGCGCATCAATGAAGAGGCGAGCGCCCTAACAGAGCATAATATTAATTTTGCTATTATACCTGGCGTTACCACAGCCTGTGCTGCCTCAGCGTATACCGGTATCCCCCTTACCGCCCGCGATGTAGCCCGAAGTGTTACGTTTTTAACGGCACAATTTGCCGATCCTAATAAACTCCCTAATTGGCACAATTACAGCTATGTGCAAAACGCCAATAATCCTACATTAGTTGTCTATATGGGATTAGCACGATTAAGCGCATTAAGCGCGGGCTTGCTATCAGTTGGCTGGCCTAAAACAACCCCTATCGCACTAATAGAAAATGCGACAACGAATAAACAAAAGATAATAACCAGCACGCTTGAGCATATTGTCAGTGAAGGTGCAGTTCATACATTAACAGGCCCTACGCTCATTATGATAGGCGAGGTAATAAATCATAAAATGGCTGTTAGCCCAGAGCTGCTTAAGTATAGCGAGGTATAAATTCCCCCTCTGGTGTTTGCTCTGTGTAGTTTACAGAGTAAACACTTTTTTTTCTTATTTTACAAAGGACGCAATGGGGTGCATAAATCACAAATTTTGCACCAAAAAGGTTTATTACTGTATTAAATACACAACAGTTAATAGGCAAATACATAAAAACAATGGCTTTAAGAGACTGTTTTAATTTAGTTTTAAATTCAATCAATGCATTTTTAAATGTTTGGAACAGTGGTTGCACTTTAAAAACAAAAAAGTGCGGAATAAGTCCTATGTTATCGAGCAATCCTCTCACAAAACAGTTTTTATTAGCAGCAAAATACCAAGAGATTCATGCCTTAAAACAGCTTCAAAAAAGCTGTGCATCACTTACTAAACTGGGCGATTTTATACATCAGTTACAAAAAGAGCGCGGCATGAGCAATATTTATCTCGCCTCAAACCGCAAGCGTTTTACTTCGCAGCTAAAGCAACAGATTAGCTTAACAGAACAAACGCAAACACTGTTTTACCAGTCAATAAAAACGACTTTTATTACCGATAACGCCGACACAGGCCACACCCGTTTATACAATTTAATTACCCATAGTTTGCAATCGTTAGATGCGCTACCAAACCTTAGAGTGCAAATAGCAAATCAAAAAGTGAGTCCTGTGCATGCTACGCAATCATACACACAGCTTATATCGTATTTACTTAATATTATTTTAGAAGCCGCCGATGGCGCAAGCGACCCGCGCGTTACTCGCTTGCTTGTTGCCTACTTTAACTTTATGCAAGGTAAAGAATATGCTGGGCAAGAACGTGCATGTGGCGCGCAAGCGTTTGCATCAAGTAAGTTTACTGTAGAGCAAAAACAACAGCTTGCGCATTTTGTTCAACAACAGCACCACAGCTTTACGTTTTTTAACGAGTACGCCGACGACCATGTATTAAAATGCTACCGATCTTTAACTGATCACCCCGTCAATAAACAGGTAGATCAGCTGAGGGGGCTTTTACAAAATTTAGATGACGAAAACGCGCAGCCGCTCTCTCAACTTAGTGAAGTGTGGTACGAGGTGACAACAACGCGCATAGATATTATGCATAAGATTGAGCAAAACCTCAGTGACTACCTTATTGACTCTGCAGCTATGCAAATAGCTCAGGCACAGCGAACTTTAAATTCAAACAAACAGGTTATAAGCAGCCTTGAAGAGCAATACATGCCAATTACTGATGGCCAACTCGCGTTTAAGCAAAGCACACCTCAAAATACCGCCGCCAATAAACTCAATAGTAATAAAAGTATGTACGACTTAATCATGGAGCAAAGCCAGCATATTAAGCAAATAAATCAGGCTTTAGTTGATGCTAAACGAGTAATAACAGAACAAAAAATAATACATCAAGCAAAGTATATTTTAATTGAACAGTTAAGCCTTAGCGAAGAGCAAGCTCATAAAAAATTACAACAGCAAGCAATGAACTCGCACTGCTCGCTTTATAATATTGCACAAAAAATTGTAGAGCTAAGCGATTAAAATCGGGCGTGTGGTTAGCGCCCAAAACCGCCTTAAAGTAAGGGTCTTAAAAAGCGGTTTTTACGCGGTAAGTAATAATCGTCGTAATCAAGCGACACAATAATGCGCTCTGCTTTGCCAAGTAGTTCGCTGCGAGGAATTAAACCAATAACACGCGAGTCAGCACTGTGGTCGCGGTTATCACCCATTGCTAAATAATAATCATCTGGAATGGTTATTTTATTAAAACCCGATAGCTGCGAAGGCGTATGCGCAACACGAATCGTGTGCTTATGACCATTTAAGTCTTCTATTTTATCTAAAGAATCAATATTGCTTTGCAAATTATTGTAATTAACTTTAACGCCATTAATGACAAGCTCGTTATTGTAAAGCGCAACAGTATCGCCAGGTACACCAATTACGCGTTTAATTAACCGATTTTCTGCAGCTTGTGAATCAAATACAATAATATCGCCTGTTTTTGGGTCGGCTAATTTTACTAAAGGTATATGCGTAAACGGAATGCGAATATCGTAGGCCATTTTATCAGTTAATATTCTATCGCCTTCTAAAATAGTGGGTTTCATCGAGCCTGTCGGTACTTCATACCAATCTGCAACCGCGCTTCTAAACACGCTCATAAGCGCAATAAATAAAATTAACGAACGGTTATTTTTCCAAAATTTATAAAGTGCCTTCATACCTAGTCCCTACCTATCATAAGTACTGGTATGACTCGCTTAATACCAAGCAGTTCCATGAACAATGTAACAAAAAGTGTGTGGAACTTAAGGCAAGATTACCAAGGCTTATGCCTTGGTAATGAGTAACTTGTAGGGCTTATTGCTGGTTTAGCTTATCTTTCGCTTCTTTTACCTTTTCAAAGTCTAAGCCTAGCTCGTCGGTAGCCTCTTTAATTAAATGCGGTTGAGTCATTACCACCGCCATTAATTGCTGTAGTTTTTCAGGTGGGATACCAAGCTCTTGCACTAGTGCCATAGCCATCATTGGGTTTTGCGTAAAGGCTTCGAATAGTGCTTTTACTTTTTCGTCGCTTACGTTGTGCTCTTTAAGTATTGCTAGTATTGGATTCATTATTAACCTTATGTGTTTTTTATAGGGCTTAGTATATGGGCTAAACCCTAAAATTAAAGAGTTACTCTACCAGTAGTACCACTTTACCTGCATTTTCATTACGCTCTAATATTGCGTGCGCTTCGCTTGCATCGCTCCACGGTAGTGTTTTATACACGTTAAACTCGTACTTTCTAGTTGCAATATCATTGTAAAAACGCGCGACTAAATCATCGCGTAATTGGCGTTTAAACTCAATGCTCCGGTTTCTAAGTGTTGAGGCATGAAACGAAGTACGTTTGCGTAACAACGCTGCAAAATCAACCTCAGCAAAACGCCCATCTAAAAAAGCAAGCATAATAATTTGGCAATCCATGGCGGCAATAGCCGCATTTTTATTTAAATAACTGCCCGAAACAGGATCTATAATTACATTTGCTGAAAGCTCATTTGCTTGCATATATTCTACAAAGTCAGTTGTTTTGTAGTTAATGGCATGATCGGCGCCAAGCGCTTTTGCATGTTGGCATTTTTCATCTGAGCCGGCAGTAATCACCACCGTTGCACCTGCACTTTTAGCCATTTGAATAGCCGCCCCGCCTACTCCACTTGCCCCTGCATGAATAAGCGCTGTTTGGCTTTGTTGTAATTTACCAAGTTCAAAAAGGGCGCCAAATGCTGTTAGGTATACTTCGCTAATGGCAGCACCTTCTACCATGGTTAGCTCATCAGGTAATGCCATTAATTGTTTGGCATCTATAGCTACGTACTCGCTGTAAGCCCCGCCTGCGCACAAGCTAAAAATACGTTTATGAAGCCAGCTTTTATCCACTTCACTGCCAAGCTCAACCACTGTGCCTGCACACTCTAAACCTAAAATGGGGCTATCCCCAGCTGGCGCTGGATATTTACCTTGGCGCTGCATGCAATCAGCGCGATTTACACCTATAGCAGATACTTTTACTAGCACTTCGTGACTTTTTAAAACCGGTTTATCGGTTTCACTAAATGCTAGGGTGCCATCCTCATGAGAAATATATTTCATTAATGCTCCGTATTTAACTTTTTAATTAGGGCCTGTTAACCTTTCAGGATTAAAATTTGTTCAATCTAGGGGCCATTTAATCGCGGCGCGAGGTTTGTAACCTAGTGGGCTAAGTAAAAACCGAGCAAAGCTTCCGCGTCCTGCTCACGCCCCTTACCTACATCCAT
>NZ_LKDU01000010.1:0-114923 GCF_001401855.1 Pseudoalteromonas sp. P1-7a
AGTGGTGGAGGGAGCTGGATTCGAACCAGCGAAGGCTGAGCCGTCAGATTTACAGTCTGATCCCTTTGGCCGCTCGGGAACCCCTCCACGATAATTCTTTACTAATTCACTTTCGGTAAAAGGAAAGTGGTGCCGACTAACCGAGTCGAACGGTTGACCTACTGATTACAAGTCAGTTGCTCTACCAGCTGAGCTAAGTCGGCACTGCTTTAGTACGGGGCGAGATATTAGAGTAAGGTTTATTATGATGCAACTATAAAATTAAAAAAAATGTAATTTTTTAGCTTAAACGCTCAGATTTCATGCAAAAGTGCTTAATTTTACTGTTTTTCGTCGTTTTTACTGAGCTCATACCAGTAATTTAATCCTTTCATAACGAGTAAAGAATCAAAAATACTGCCATTTATTTGCTGTTGTAACAGCAAACCATAACCTCCAGCGCACAAAGTTTGTGGTTTTTGTTCTGCTGTTACCTGTTTAAGTTGATATTTGGCCTGCTCAATAGCACCTAATGTTGCCACCAGCGCGCCATTTTTTAATCCATTGGGTGTGTTTTTCCCTAACTCATTTAAAAAGGGGGTATTAGCATCATCAAACACACGTTGGGTATTTTGTGTCAATGAGTGAGTCATTAAATCAAGACCAGGTAATATCCAGCCCCCTAAGTGCTCGCCTTCACCGCTCAATACATCAATTGTGGTTGCAGTGCCGGCATCAACAATAATACAGGGGGTATTAGGGTAAAGTGTAAAACCCGCCACCAACGCAAGCCAGCGATCAATGCCTAAATTGCCAACCTGGTCATATGCGCAGCTTAGCCCACTGAGGTTTTTGCTAACATGCGCCTCAAAACACGGAATATTTTTTTTAGCAGCTAATGTGAGCGCATCATTTAATAGTTCACTTTTGCCTACACAGGCATACACAACAGCCGTTATTGCCTGCCACGGCACGTTGTTTATAGTCACGGGCGTTGCTTGTTGCTCGTGCCATAAGGCCGCTTTTAATGATGTATTACCCACATCTATCAACAGCTTCATAATTTAGCCTTTCTTAACGAGATTTCACCGCCGTAGTAACTTTTTACTTCGCCGTCTTGGCGGATACGTATTCCGCCGTGCTGATCAATACCTTCACAAATCCCCCGCCAACTTCTGTGCCCAGTATTGAGCTCTACGCACTCACCCGCAAAGGCATTGAGCGCGTTCCACTGGGCATACATGCTGTTTAGTCCATCTTGCTGGTAATCTGCCAAACGCTGCTCTAAGTAATAGGTAAGAGAAGCAACTAACTGGTTTTTATCAAGCGCGGTGGTATGTTGGCTTAAGTCGGTCCATGCTTGGTCAATGTGCTCGCTGGTGTTTTGCGGCATGTGTAGATTAATGCCAATACCAATGACTAGCTGACAAGGGCCTTGTGGTTGTCCATCTAGCTCAACTAGCACTCCCGCTAGCTTTTGCTTATTTATGTATATGTCGTTTGGCCATTTAAGCTCTATATCAATACCGTAAAGAGCTTTAATGGCATCGTATACAGCAAGCCCTACGGCAATTGATACACCCATAGCTGCTTGTAGGCCATCATCTAACCGCCAAAAATAACTGTAATATAAGTTAGCCCCAAACGGTGATTGCCATACACGCCCTCGCCTTCCTCGCCCAGCTTGCTGCATTTCGGCAACCACTACAGTACCAGACTCAAGCGCTGCTTTATTTTGAATACGGCGCATTAGCTCGCTGTTGGTTGAATCAATAATAGGGTGCACTTCTACTTGGGCTTTATTTGCGCCTAACGCATGATAATACTTAGTTATATTGCCTTGGTTTAGCAAGCCCACCGCATTATTTAAACTGTAACCTTTACCCGTCACTTTAAATATGTCGAGTCCCATATCTTGCAATGTTTGAATATGCTTACTCACAGCCGCACGGCTTATACCTAGCTGCTCGCCAAGGGCTTGGCCCGATATAAAGCCACCTTGATTAAGCGCATTTAATATAGCGAGTTTATTCCCATCAGGTGCTTTCATTGAGCATGCTCCGTAATGATATGGCATTCACTATGTGTGTTTATAAGCCTTACTTCGTGCTCTAGCGTTATGCCGTAACGTGCAAATACCGTATTTTGTATGTGCGTGATCATAGCGATTAAATCGCTACCTTTACTATTACCATGATTAACTAATACCAGCGCTTGCTGTTTATGCACCTCAATACCTGCTACTGCGTAGCCCTTCAAGCCGGCTTGGTCAATTAACCAACCTGCTGCCACTTTGTGATGGCTTTCTCCATAAGGGTAATGCGGTACATCGGCAAAGCGCAAAAGTAGCGCTTGTAAACGCGCATTGCTAATAATCGGATTTTTAAAAAAGCTACCCGCGTTGGCTAAAGTGTATGGGTTTGGCAGCTTAGCGTTACGAATTGCAATAACCTGCTCGTATACCTTTTTAGGGGTGGGGTTTTGCAATACTTTGAGTGGGCCATAACTTAAAACTGGCTGCCATTTTTTAGGCAATGCTAAATTGACTTGAGTGATCACTGCTTTATTTTTTAAGGTGTGCTTAAAAATAGAATCACGATAAGCAAACTCACATTGAGCGTTAGTTAAAGTCACCTTGTTTTTAGTGGCTATATCAATGTACTCAATCGACTCTACAAATTGGGCGAGCTCAACACCATAAGCACCAATGTTTTGTACCGGCGACGCCCCAACAGTGCCCGGAATAAGGGCTAGGTTTTCAAGCCCTGCAATATTTTTATCAAGTAAATAGCTTACAAGGTTATGCCAGTTCTCACCCGCAGCTGCACTCACCAGTACGTCATTTTCACGCTCGGTAATAGTAATACCCTTAGTGGTCATTTTAATGACGGTGCCTGTGTAGTTTTCTAAAAATATTGTGTTGCTACCTTCCCCTAATAAACAAAACGGAGCACTAAAACGGTGTGCTTTAAGTTGCTCAACCGAGGTTATTTCAACAAAATGCTGGCATTGATTGTTTAGTGCAAAGGTATGTAAAGGTTTTAATGAGTGCGCCACAAAGGTCTCTGAGTGTACTGGTAACTAATCGCAGTAGTTTACCTTATTGTCGCAAAGAATGTAAAAATCACTCAACCCGCTGTATCAATCATGATATAAAACCTGCACTTATTATTAGTGTTCAGGGTATTTTATGAAAATTAAACCTCTTTTTTTAAGCCTCGCTATGGCCGGTATGTGCTCGCAAGCAATGGCAAACGCGATTGATCAAAACTCATACGCCAACCTAGATGATGTGGTAACAACACACTTAAACCTTGATTTAGATGTCGATTTTGCCGACAAGCAATTAGAAGGTTTTGTTGAGCACACGCTAAAGTGGAACAATGACACGAGTAAAAAGCTGGTACTAGATACCCGCGACTTAGACATTGATAAAGTTATGTACCAAACAGCAAATGGTGATTGGCACAAAGCTAAATTTACACTGGCTGAGCGCGATGATGTTAAAGGCTCAAAACTAACAATTACATTAAAAAGCCAAGCGCCCAAAGTACGTATTTACTACAACAGCCGCCCAGAAGCATCTGGCCTGCAATGGTTAACACCAGAGCAAACAGCCAGCAAAACGCACCCGTTTATGTACAGCCAATCGCAGGCTATTCACGCTCGTAGCTGGTTACCAGTACAAGATACCCCTGCCATGCGCGTTACTTACTCTGCTCGTATACATACACCAAAAGATATACGTGCCGTAATGAGCGCCGATAACAAAGATGCGCTATACAAAGATGGCGACTACCACTTTGATATGCCGCAAGCAATTTCGCCGTACTTAATTGCAATTGGTGCAGGTAATTTAGAATTTAAAGCCATGTCAAAACAAACTGGTATATTTGCCGAGCCTGAAATTTTAGACGCTTCGGTTGCCGAGTTTAACGACACCCAAGCCATGATCGACAAAACCAACGAAATGTATGGTGAGTATGCATGGGGCCGCTATGATTTATTAATGTTACCGCCGAGCTTTCCGTTTGGTGGCATGGAAAACCCGCGACTTTCGTTTATTACTCCTACCGTAGTAGCAGGCGATAAAAGCTTAGTTAACTTAATTGCGCATGAGCTTGCCCACTCTTGGTCTGGTAACTTAGTTACCAACGCTACGTGGGAAGATTTATGGTTAAACGAAGGGTTTACCTCATACGTTGAAAACCGCATTATGGAAGAAGTGTTTGGCCGCGACCGCGCTGTAATGGAGCAAGCTTTAGATACAGCAGGTTTACGTGCCCAGCTTAAAACGATTGACGCACCTGATACCCGCCTTAATTTAAAACTTAATGGCCGTGACCCAGATGATGCATTTAGCTCAGTGCCATACACTAAAGGGCAGCTATTTTTAATCTACCTAGAAGAAAAATACGGCCGTGATAAGTTTGATGACTTTGTTAAGACCTACTTTAATGAGTTTGCCTTCAAATCGCTGACGACTGCGCAATTTGTTACTTACTTAAAAGCTAACTTAATTGAAAAGTACCCTGGCGTTGTAAGCATGGATAAAGTAAATGAGTGGATTTTTGAGCCTGGTTTACCAAGCGATGCGCCAAACCCAACATCTGATGCGTTTGACAAAGTAGATGCAGCAAGCGCGGCATGGCTAAAAGGTGAATCAAACGCTGCACAATTACCTACGGCTCAGTGGACAGTGCACGAATGGTTACACTTTTTAAACAACCTACCACGCGACTTAAGCTTAGATAAAATGGCAGAGCTTGATAAGCAATTTAACCTAACGCAATCAACCAATGCAGAGCGCGCGTTTGCATGGTTTATGTTAGCGGTAGGTAATGGTTACCAACCTATTTACCCAGCGCTTGATAAGCACTTATCAGGTATAGGTCGTCGTAAGCTAATTGTGCCATTATACAAAGCACTTATTAAAAATGGTAAGCGTGAGTGGGCACACGATGTATACATCAAAGCACGCCCAGGCTACCACCCACTTGCCCAAGGCACCATAGACGCTTTATTTGATAAATAAGCAACCTGTGCCGCCCCTAAAGGTGTTCACACCTTTAGGGTAAAACAGTAAAACCAATAAAAAAGGCCGATTTATCGGCCTTTTTTAATACTGTAATTTTCTCAAACTAAAAACTGTAACTAAGCTCAGCGCATTTAGTGCTTAAAATTAGTAGCTGAGATAAGTTTATTATTCAGCGCCTTGGTTCGTTACCTTTTCTAAAAAGGCTTTTCGTTCAGCCAGCGTTGCTTGTTGCCACCAAAATTCTAGCATTTGCGGTGCACTTGGCATGCCTTTGCCATTAATGGGCGCAATAGGCTTAATAGGTTGGCTTGGACGCACTGGGCCCGCTGGCACCGCCTTTTGTAAAGCAGGCTTTTTACTTGCCAGCTGTGTATTTGAAATAACACTAAGCGGCTGTGCAACCGCAGCTCCCTTTGCTTTTAAACTTACCTGCGGTGCCTCAGCAAATATTTTTGCTGATACTGCGTTATCGGCACGATTAAACACCATGTCATAATCTTTGTTATCATCAACAGTAATATCTACCCAAAAAGGTTCAGACTCAATTACCTCATGGTCGTCAAAGCCTGTCTCGTATAAATCGGTGTACTTTAATTTTAACCGATAAGAGCCTGAGGCAAGTTCAATATCATCAACTCGACTAAATAGAGAGCTTTCAATCACTCTTTCGCCGACTTGTAAGGGCACTAATTCTTCAGGGAAGTGAATATTTGCGCCATACACCGACATACTCATCAAGAATGCCGCAACTGAGGTTATTAACATTGGTTTACGCATAAAAACTCCTTTATTTGTTTTGAGTTTGACACTGCAAACAAAATTTGTCATTAGTGACTTTAAATTCAACCCTTACATTTAAACGATTATGAGCACAGATACCCTATTTACAAAAATTATTAACCGTGAAATCCCTGCAGACATTATTTATGAAGACGAAACTACCCTTGCATTTAAAGATATAAACCCACAAGCCCCTTTTCATGTGTTAATTATTCCAAAAAAAGCAATTGCAACTATTAATGATATAAATAGCGAAAACTCTCATTTAGTTGGAAATTTATACGAAGTGGCTGCAAAGTTAGCCAAGCAGTTTAACTTTAGTGAAGACGGCTACAGAGTCGTAATGAACTGCAATAAACACGGCGGGCAAACCGTGTATCACATACATTTACATATGCTTGCAGGCAAAGAAATGGGCTGGCCTCCATATCAAGATGCTAAAAAAATATAAAATTAATAATAAAAATTCACTGGAATTATTGGTATTTCTCTAGTTACAAATGTTATTGTTTACCATGTATATAAAGTGAAAAATAATTACTTATTTGCAACATTTTATGTTTAAATAATCGTAAAATCGTACTTGTTCACAAGGCGAAACCGGACTTTCTAATACAAAAGGTGTGGAAGTCGTGGTAAACTTAACTAGTCAGCTTTATAAAAAGAGTATAAAAACATGAGCAGTTCAGCCTTTTTGTTATTAGATCAAGAGCCAATTAACACCATTGGCATTAACGTTTTAGAACCTTTGTTAAAAACGCAAGGCCTTGACGTAACCACGGGTACAAATATTTTAGATGTACCAGAAGGGACTCGATTACTGTTTATTGAAACATCAAGTAACGATGCATGGAGTAAACTAAAAGAGCAGTTAGTTAACCTGCGCACCAAGTGCGATATCGTATTATTTAACCTAGACGAAAACCCTGAGCTTGCTAACCGCGCGCTTTTGAGCGGTATTCGTGGCGTGTTTTATACGACTGATAACGCTGATGTATTAATGAAAGGTATTCGCTTACTTTTAGAAGATCAGCTTTGGTACAGACGTGACATTATGTGTAATGCGCTGAACCGCATGTTGCAGTTCAATAAAGATGCACTGCACAAGCTGACCGAAGGCGATATAGAGCCAATTAAACTTACTAAACGAGAAAAAGCAATAATCTCGTTAATGAGTAAGGGATCTAAAAACAAAGAAATAGCTGAAGATCTAAGCATCAGCCCACATACCGTTAAAACACATTTATACAGCGCTTTTAGAAAAACGAAGTGTCGTAACCGTATTGAGCTACTATCTTGGGCTCAACAAAATATTCCAGACGAAATTCGTTAATCAATTTCGTATTTTAAAAACAGGCACTTAGGGTGCCTGTTTTTGTTTGTGCTATATGCTTGTTAAATTATTCGCTTTTTATTACTCTACTTGAAGTACCCATTGCTGGAACCTTTATGCTCGACTCATCTACCCTCTTTTTTGCCAGCATTGCCGTTATCATTGTAATGACTCTTCTTAACTTTTTAACTTGGCGCACAAACAAAAATACCCCGGGTACGCTGCTTTATATTTTTTACCCGGTTTTATTACTGGGCGCAGTCATTGGCTTTACGCTAATTGGTAAAACACACAACCTTATTGTGATTAGTATCGCCAGTAGCATGATGTTTGGCGCATCGGTTGTGCACAGTTTGGCCATATGCCAATTTTTAGATTATAAGGGGCCTGGGTTTAAACTACTGTGTGCATTTACTGCGTTTAGTGCCGTCATGTTAGGGTATTATTCGTTTTTTGACCCTTCATTACGCGAACGGATTTACGTCTCAGATGTACAGCACATTGCTGAAGCCGCGTTTTTGCTGTTTTTATTTATTAAATATGCTCGAAAACCCTACCCCAATGGCACCATTGTTTATATTTTAATATTAACGTTAGTTGCCCTGAGTTTTATTAGCCGCTCACTATTTATGGCTAATATTGAACAGCCCCAGTTATTGCAAAGCCCATGGTTTAGCAGCTTACTGTTTTTAAATGGCGTTATTGCTCCGATGTTTTATGCTGCCGGCATGGCGCTAATGTGTAATGAGCGCAGGGAAAAAAACCTCAACAAACTGGCCGACAAAGCCCAAAAAGATTTAGAAATTAGAGGTCTGTTTTTATCAACTATTAGCCACGAAATTCGCACCCCTCTTAATGGCATATTGGGCAGCGCCCAATTAGTTATGAACCAAAGCACCGACACCCGCAATAAAGCCTATTGTGAGGCTATTATTAATTCGGCCGAGTCATTAAATTTATTGGTTGATAAAGTACTCGACTACGCAAGCCTTGACCAAAGCGATGAAGCACTTTACGAAGAAGATATTGAATTTAAAACCTGGTTAAATAATTTGTGTTTATTGCTCAGCCCATTAGCGGAGCAAAAACAGCTTAAGTTTGAACTGGTATGTAATATCCCTGAGCAAGCTTGTTACTACTGCGATCAGCAAAAGTTAAGGCAAATAATTATTAACCTTGTAGGTAACGCCATAAAATTTACCGACCACGGTATAGTAAAAATTCAGGTTGATTTGATAAGCGACAAACACCTTGAACACACCATAAAAATTAGTGTTAAAGACTCAGGCCCAGGTATCGAAAAAGACGAAATAGCGTACTTAACTGAACCCTACGTACAAAGTAGCGCTGGTAAAGAAAAAGGCGGTACCGGTCTTGGGCTTGCAATAACCAGCCGACTGCTCGAAAAGCTAGGAAGCCGCTTAGAAATAACCAGCCAATTAGGCACCGGTAGCGTATTTAGCTTTACTACTACGTTTACGCTAGGGGAGCTTAGCTTGGTAGAGCAGCGCCATCAAAACAAAGACTACTTAACTGGCCTAGAAGTGCTACTCGTCGAGGATTTAGATTTAAATCAAAAAATTGCCATTGAGTTTATGGCTGAAGATGAACATAAAATAAAACTCGCCAAAGATGGTAAAAGCGCTATTGAACTAATGCAAATACATCACTTTGACGTTATTTTACTGGATATGAACCTACCTGACTTTACTGGTCAAGAGGTGTTAAAACGACTGCAGCGGTTGGAGCATAAAAACCAGCGCACCCCCGTACTCGCCTTTACAGCAAGCTTAAGCCCTGATGAGGTAAAAGAATACTTAGCTTTGGGTATAAAAGACATAGTCGGCAAACCAATTAAGCAGCAAAAACTTCGCCAAGCACTGAGTGATTCACAATCAAATCAAACTGCAAATATAGCTGTAGAGCTAGTAGACACCTTATACGACGAAACCGCAGCAGAAACACTAACTAGCTCATTTAGTGAGGACGAAGTGTCGTCGATTTACAATGAATTTGTACTCTCCGCACGGACAAAACTAACCCGCTGCCAAGAGCTAATTGACCAGCAACCAGAGCAGTGCATTAAATTATTGCACCGCCAAGCAAGCACCGCGCTGCAATTAGGCTTTAACCGCTACGGTATTGAGCTTAAAAAAATAGAGCGTCGTTTGCTTGATAACAAACCCCATAATAACCTGCTAGATGAGGCGTTAGAGCTATGGCAGCGCAGCCTAGAACAATACTTAAAGTACGTGCGCGGGCAGTTAAGTTAATGGGCTTTTCTATTACAGGTTAAGCTGTTTACTCCCTTCCATACTTATCATCAAATCGCTCTATATCGCTTTCATCTAGTACGGCGCCAGTCTGTACTTCAATGACAATTAGCGGCTCTTTTTGATTATTCGCTAAACTGTGTATTTGTTTTGCTGCAATGTAGCAAGATTGGTCATGGTTGAGTGTTAATGTTTGCTCATCAATACGAACATCAGCAATACCCGATACCACCACCCAATGCTCTGCACGATGCTGATGGCGCTGCGTCGAAAGTTTAGCACCGCTATTAACTGTTATTTTTTTAACTTTAAATCCTGCCCCCGCTACTAAGGTGCGGTAGTTACCCCACGGCCGATACACAACCTGATGGTGGTTGAGTTTATCGCTTTGGCATACCGCTAATTGCTTGAGCAATAAAGGCAGACCGTCAAGCTTATTTTTATTAGCAACGAGGGTGGCATCGTGAGTATGAATAATAGCTAAGTCGCTGACCCCAAGGGTAGCAACGCTGTGATCGTCTTCGCTTATAACAAAATTATTAGTGCTATTTTGCGCGGTATGGCTGTCGTTTTCATTATTGCCATATGCATCTTTTTTTATAAGGCTAGCCAAAGCACTAAAGCTGCCTACATCACTCCAATTAAGCGCTACAGGCAGCACGGCTACATTATTACTGCGCTCTAAAATAGCGTAATCGATAGAGTCACTTGGGCAGTTTTTAAGTGGCTCACTTACCGGCCTTATAAAGCCTAAGTCGTGTGAAAACTGAGATGCCGCTTTTACACTGTGCGCTATTTTTGGCGCAAAACGTTCAAGCTCATTTAAATACGCACGTGGCGTAAATAAAAACATGCCGCTATTCCAACTATAACCGCCTTCAGCTAAGTATTTTTTCGCCGTAGCTAGATTTGGCTTTTCTTTAAATTCAGCGACTTCAAAACAATTTGAGCCTGATATTTTACTACCTTGCTTTATATAGCCAAACCCACTGTGCGCCTTGGTAGGTGTAATTGAAAATGTAACTAGCATACCTTGCTCAGCTAACTTAACCGCATCATTTAATTTAAGTGTGAGCTCAGCAAAGTTTTCAATATGATGATCGGCGGGCATCACCAATATTGGCCCTGTTATATCTTGCTGAAGCGCGTAATGTGCTGCCAGCGCAATGGCCGGAGCGGTATTTTTACCTTGCGGCTCTAACAACAGTGCACGAGGGTTTACTTGTGCACTTTGCTCAGCAGCAATAAAGCGGTGCTGTTCGTTACACACGAGTATTGGCTTTGCAAACCCCTTGCCTGATACACGCGCTAACGTACTTTGTAATAACGAATGTGTGTTATCAAGCAAGGGTAAAAATTGCTTGGGCATAGCTTGGCGAGAAAGCGGCCATAACCGAGTGCCAATGCCACCCGCTAAAATAACCGGTGTAATAAGGGATGTATTCATAGAGCCGCCAATAAACATATCAGCGGCTATTTTAACACTTTATTGGCTAGGCGCTAATGCTTAGCGATTTATACCAAGGTAAACGCATCGGCATCTAAATAAGCGGGGAACGCGGTTTTAAAATCATCGAGCGGAGCTTTTTCAAGCGTTACAGTGAGTAACTCTTGTGTATTGTCTTTTGCTTTAGCGACCGTATCGCCTTTAAAGTCGTACACGGCCGTGCCACCGTTATGCGCCACACCATTGCCATCGTCGCCAACACGGTTAACGGCTACTACATAGCACAGGTTTTCCATAGCGCGCGCCATTAATAATGTATCCCAAATATGGCGACGAACCGCAGGCCAGTTGGCTACGTTTATCATTACATCGTAGTCGTTATTATTGCGCTGAAAAACCGGAAAGCGCAGGTCGTAACACACCTGCGGTAATAGCTTAAAGCCATTAATTTCAAATATCTTACGCGCTTGCCCTGCTACGACATAGTCACCCTCACTCCCTAAGCGAAACAAATGGCGTTTATCGTAATAATTCACCTCACCATCGGGTTTTACCCAATAAAACCGGTTTGCTTTTTTATCGCCTTGTGCAACCAACACTGACCCTGCAATAACGGCGTTATGTTTGTGTGCTTGGGTTTTTAGCCAGCTTAGCACTTTGCCATTTTCGGGCTCTGCGCAATCAAGATTAATTGCAAAACCAGTAGCAAAAGTTTCAGGTAGTAAAATTAAATCAGGGTTAGCGGTTATCTCTGCTAATTTTTTATCAAACATGGCTAAATTGGCGTCTTTATCAAGCCAATGCAGCGTACTTTGCACGAGTGTAAGCGTTAAAGTTGACATAATATTTGCGCGGCCTCTATTAAAGTTTCATCGTTTTTAGCAAAACACAGTCGAATCACTTTATCATTTGAAGGTTGCTTGTAAAACACACTTAAAGGAATAGCAGCAACCCCAGCTTGCTCTACTAGCCAGTGGCAAAAATCTACATCATTAAGATCAGACACCTCACTGTAATCAAGTAATAAAAAGTACGTACCTTGGCTTGGTAAAATAGTAAAACGACTGTCACTTAAGTGCTGCGCTAGTAAGTCGCGCTTTTGCTGATAAAAATTGCTTAGCGCATCTACATGCTCGCCTTGTTGCTCAAGCATGTCGGCCAACGCGTGTTGTGCAGGTGTAAAGCTTGAAAAAGTAACATACTGATGTATTTTTCTAAATTCAGTAGCAAGCGGTGCAGGGGCAATACAGTAACCCATTTTCCAGCCGGTGCTGTGAAACGTTTTACCAAAGCTTGATATAACAAAACTTTTTTCACGTAGCTGCTCATCGCAAAGCATGCTTAGGTGTATGTCGCCATCAAAAGTAATGTGTTCGTAAACCTCATCACTTATGACATATAAATTGTGATCGCTTACTAACGATTTAAGCGCGTTTATATCATGACTTTTAAGTATTTTACCGCTTGGGTTATGTGGCGTATTAATAATTATAGCGCGCGTGTTTTTGCTCACTGCGCTGCGAACAGTTTGCCAATCAATAGCATAATCGGGTGCATGCAGTGCAATATGAACAGTTTTACCGCCAGCAAGCTCAACGGCTGGTTGATAAGAGTCATAGGCGGGGTCAAACACAATGACTTCATCATCGGGGCGTACTATAGTTTGAATAGCGACAAACAATGCTTCGGTGGCGCCCGATGTAACTGTAACTTGCTCAGCTGCATCAATTTTTGCCGCATATTTACGCGCCACCAAATTGGCTATCTGTTGTTGTAAACGGGGTACTCCACTGGATGGCGAATATTGATTAACCCCTTGCTGAACATAAAAATTCAGTTGGTTTTTCAGTAACTCTGGCGCATCAAACTCAGGAAAACCCTGCGATAAATTTATTGCCGAATGCTGACTTGCTAAGCCACTCATTTGGCTAAATATACTAACACTTGAATTTGGTAATTTACTTTCAAACACGACAGGCCCTTAATGATGGTTTTGCGCTTAAAGCGATGCTATCATTGCTTAAAACAGAAGTATAGCCGTCTAAAATTAAATAGCTTTATATCAATTCGCTTAATTAACTGAGCTATTTTGAGGTAGTAAAAACGCAGCTAGCGTATGGTTTAGCGCCTCAAAAGCATTAATTATTATTGCGCCTTGGTATTACACTCATTGGTGAGGAATGTATGCACAACAATACCGCTATTTCGCAACTTATTGAAGCTGGAAAATGGATCAGTCAAAAAGGCTGGGTTCCCGCCACCGGCGGAAATTTTTCGGCGCGCACCGCAACCGGGTTCGTGGTTACCGCTAGCGGCTTTGATAAAGGTCAGCTTGGTACACACACCTTCATTGAGCTTGATCATCAAGGTAATCGCACTAAAGGTGCAGGCAACCCATCGGCTGAGACGCAGCTGCACTTAGGCATGTATAAGCTTATTCCGCATGCTAACGTGGTGCTGCATACTCACTCAGTAGCAGCCACCGTCCTGTCACGTGTAATTAAAAGCCATGCATTAAATTTAAGCGGTTACGAAATGCAAAAGTCACTCAGTGGAGTAACTTCGCATTTAGATACGCTCAGCATTCCTATTTTTGAAAACGACCAAGACATAGAACGTTTAAGCTTACTCCTTAGCGATCACCACTTACATACACCCATTGAGCATGCCGTGTTAATTCGTGGGCATGGCGTTTATGTAGTAGGGAGTAATTACAAACAAGCACTTCGTCATTTAGAGGGGCTGGAGTTTTTATTTAGTTGCGAGCTAGAACGGTTAAAAATAGAAGGTATTGGGGCACAGCTATAATGATAAAGGCAATTTTAACTGATATTGAAGGCACCATCACACGTATCTCATTTGTTAAAGAGGTGCTTTTTCCGTATGCAGCCAAACAATTAGCAACATTTATACGCTTAAACGAAAATAAAACCCAAGTCGCTGAACAAATAGCTGCAGTAAAAGCCATTA
The DNA here is from genome assembly GCF_001401855.1 of Pseudoalteromonas sp. P1-7a. Classification (NCBI taxonomy): domain Bacteria; kingdom Pseudomonadati; phylum Pseudomonadota; class Gammaproteobacteria; order Alteromonadales; family Pseudoalteromonadaceae; genus Pseudoalteromonas; species Pseudoalteromonas sp. P1-7a. Next base: position 13,821 of record NZ_LKDU01000010.1, read on the forward strand.
TTAATGAGCCCGATGCCGATATAGAAACTGTCATTAGCGTATTATTAAAGTGGATTGAAGAAGATAAAAAAATTACCCCTTTAAAGCAAATACAAGGGCTAATTTGGCAAACGGGCTACGAGCACGGTGATTTTAAAGGCCACCTATACGCAGATGCGTTTGAGTTTTTACAAGCTCAGCATGCTCAAGGCACCGCACTCTATGTGTATTCATCAGGCTCAGTGAGGGCGCAGCAGTTACTCTTCAAATACAGTGACTATGGCGATATACGCCCCCTGTTTAATGATTTTTTTGATACCAAAGTCGGCGCAAAGCAAGAGCAAGCAGCCTATAACACTATAGTTAACCAGCTCCCCTTTAGTGCTAACGAAATCTTGTTTTTAAGTGATGTTGCAGGTGAGCTTGATGCAGCCAAAGCCGCAGGGCTTAAAACCTTGCACTTAATACGTGATGGCCAAGCACAAAGCGCGCACCCATACGTACATGACTTTAGCACAGTTAAATTGGAGCAATTTGCATGAGCCAATTAACAATTTATGCTAACAACAATCCGAGTAATGCGCTGGTAAACACCCGCGATTTAAGCGAAATTACTCAGCAATTAGCAAAGGTAAATGTACGTTTTGAACAATGGCAAGCAACCGCACCCATTAATGAGCACACCACAAATGAGCAAATTATCGCAGCGTATAAAAATGATATAGCACGCTTAAAAGCGCAAAATGGCTACCAAACGGTGGATGTTATTTCGCTTGCAAAAGGTAATCCTGCAGCGGCACAAATGCGAGAAAAGTTTTTATTTGAGCACACTCATAGTGAAGACGAAGTTCGTTTTTTTGTAAAAGGCCAAGGGTTATTTTGCTTACATATAAGTGCTAAAATTTACCAAGTATTATGCCAGCAAGGTGACTTAATTTCGGTCCCAACTCTTACCCCACATTGGTTTGATATGGGGAGCGACCCAGAGTTTACCGCCATTAGATTATTTAATAATACCGAGGGCTGGGTTGCAAAAAGCACCGAGTCTGAAATAGCGAAGCAGTTTCCGTTGCTCGCATAGCAAAAGTAATACGCTCCACAAAGGGATAAGTGGAGCGCTGTTTAAAAACTACTTAAGCGCTGTTAACGCCCCACTCTCTACATCACTTTTATTGTAAACACCGGTATCTAACACCCAAGCTGTTATTAGTTTTGCAGGTGTTACATCAAATGCGGGATTATACACATTGGCATTAGTGGGTGCCCACAGCGCCTCACCAAAACTGCCACTTACGCCGCGTACCTCTGCGCTATTTCGCTGCTCTATTGCTATATCGCTACCGTAAGCTGTTTGTGTATCAAGCGTAGTTAAAGGCGCGACAACATAAAAAGGAATATCATGAAAATGCGCCAATACAGCTAAATTATAAGTTCCCACTTTATTAGCAAAGTCGCCATTAGCAGCAATACGATCGGCGCCTACCACTATTTTATCTACCTTGCCTGCGGCCATTAAACTTGCTGCCATATTATCGCAAATAAGCGTATACGGTACTTGCCAGCGCTCAAGCTCGAACGCGGTTAAACGCCCGCCTTGCAACAAGGGCCGCGTTTCATCAACCCACACATGTATATTGCCGTGTTGTTGCTGCGCTTTGTAAATAACGCCTAATGCTGTACCAATACCAGCAGTCGCTAATGCGCCGGTATTACAATGGGTTAAAATATTGTCGCCGCTGTTTATAAGCTCAGCTCCGCGCGTTGCCATGCGCTCACATAGGGCAATGTCTTCAATAAAAAGGCGCTCTGCGCTGCACACCACAGCTGCTACAAAGTCATCGCTTTTAAGGGCCTCTCTTAATGTAGCCATGCAATGCATTAAATTAACAGCGGTTGGCCTTGTGGCTTCAAGCTCATCAATTGCTTTTGCAAGCGCCGCTTGAGTTCCCCCCTGCTGTGCTAAATGAGCAACCAGCAAACTCGCACCTAAGCCTATTAATGGTGCGCCACGAATTTTTAAACTGATGATCAGCTCCTTCATCGTCTCAACACTATGGCATTCGTGCCATACCTGCTGATGAGGAAGTAAATACTGGTCAAGCACACTTAATGTGCCGTTTTCATATTTTAAACTGCTTGCGATTAGGTTTTGCATGGTGAGGCTGCTTAAATAAAATGCGTAAGGGTATTTTACATCAGTTTGAATAACTCTCAAGTTAGACTTGTAGACATCTAAACATTTAAAGGTATAGAATGCCCAAAAAGGTTATTTGAGAACTCACTATGGCTAACTATGTCGCGTTTGATGCGCAGCGCGCAATTGAATATGTAAATTCGCTAATTGACTCTAAACAGTATGATTTTTTTAATGCTGGCGCACACTTAACTGCGTACGAATTTGGTGACGGTAACCTTAATTTAGTATTTAGAATTAGCGATGAGCACCATAACAGCATTATTTTAAAGCAGGCACTGCCTTATGCTCGTTGTGTAGGTGAATCATGGCCGCTCACGCTTGATAGAGCCCGTATAGAGGCGCAAGTGTTACTTAACCATGGGGCTATTTGCCCACAAAACACCGCTAAAGTACTGCACTATAACCAAGCTTACGCACTTACCATTTTAGAAGATTTAGGTCACTTAAAAATATTGCGTACCGCGCAAAATAACGCGGAGCAATTTCCTAGGTTAGCCGAGCACGTAGCTACGTATTTGAGCCATACCGGGTTTTATAATTCAGATTTTTACCTAACCGCCCAGCATAAAAAGGCCCTCGTACAGCAATTTACTAACCCTGAGCTTTGCCAAATTACAGAAGATTTATTTTTTAGCGATCCGTATACAGATCACGAACGCAATCACTTTGACGAGCAACTTACTACACATGTACACGCTTTGCGTGATAACACGGCACTTAAGTTAGAAGTTGCGAAATTAAAAGCTAATTTTTTATCTAACCCGCAAACATTGCTGCACGGCGATATGCACAGCGGCAGTATTTTTGTAGATACCAATACCACTAAAGTGATTGACCCCGAGTTTGGCTTTTTTGGCCCTGTTGGCTTTGATATAGGCTCTTTTATTGGCAATTTACTATTAAATTACTGCGCACAAGCAGGGCATATTGAAGAGTTTGTAGCACGACGAAACTATCAAACGCATTTACTTAGCTGCATTGTTGAAAGCTATAATTTATTTGAGCAACAATGGTTAACTTTAATTGCCAACCACAGCACAGATCACACCCTTAATACCGACGGCTACCCACAGTACTTTATGAAAACCGTATTACAAGACGCCATAGGTTATTGTGGAACAGAGCTAATTAGGCGCACCATAGGGCTCGCGCATGTGGTAGATATTGACAGCATTGAAGATGAAAATACGCGCCTTGCAGTACAAAAACAAACGCTGAGCTTAGGTGAGCAACTTATTTTAAATGCCAAAAGCTGCGACAACAAAGATGCCTTTTTTAGTTTATTAATAAGCCAACTAAATTAAAAAAGGCGCCAAAGCGCCTTTTTTATACTAATACCGTTATTGGTAGTTTTCGTAAATTTTATCGAGCGGCTCCGACAGCCCGCTTTCTTGCACTATACGCACGTGTTTACGCCTTAATTCCCGCGCACTCGTTACACCACATGAGTGGGCAATTAAGCCAGCGCCGTAATGAATATATTTATTATAATTGGCAACTCGCTGGGCTTTATCTGCAACATTTAAACCACGCTGTAGCCGCTCGTTATGGGTAGTTACACCGGTTGGGCAGGTGTCTTTATTACATTGCATAGCCTGTATACAGCCTAACGCAAACATATGACCACGCGCAGAAACAACAAAATCAGCACCCAAAGCAAGCGCCCATGCTACCTTAGAGGGCACAATTAACTTACCCGAAACAATGACTTTAACCCGCCCTGTTAAGCCGTGTTTTTCAAGCATATTAACAACCAGCGGTAAGCTTTCGCGCAGCGGTAAACCTACCGAATCTAATAAGGGTTGTGGCGCTGCGCCCGTACCGCCATCGGCACTATCAATAGTGATAAAATCCGGTGCTGATTCAAGCCCGCGATGGTTTATTTCTGCAAATAGTGTTTCTAGCCAGGTGTAATCACCAATAACGGCTTTAAAGCCGGTAGGTTTGCCTGTGGCGTTTCGCACTGTGGCAATCATATCTAATATATCGCTTGGCTTTTTGATCTCTGGGTGCCCATTTGGGCTAATTGAATCTTTACCCTCAGGGATGCCCCTTATTTTAGCAATTTCAGCATTAACCTTTTTACCAGGTAACATACCGCCTTTACCTGGTTTGGCACCTTGGCTTAATTTAAGCTCAAACATTTTTACGTTTTTATGCGCCGCAATTTCTTTAAGTTTATCAATACTTAAATTTCCAAGCTCGTCGCGCACACCATATTTAGCCGTACCAATTTGAAACACCAAATCGGCTCCGCCCTCTAAGTGATAAGGACTTAACCCGCCTTCACCAGTATTCATCCAGCAGCCGGCTAATTTTGCCCCTTTTGATAACGCTCTAACAGCCGGTTTTGAGAGCGCGCCGAAGCTCATTCCCGATATATTAAACAATGAGTTAGTGGTGTACGGCGTTTTACAATAAGGGCCTAACGTTACATTACTTGGGTCCAACGCCTCTTCATCTAAGGTAGGAAAAGCACAGTTCATAAACATCACTGTACCTGTTACCTCTAAGCTTTGCGTGGAGCCAAATGCAGCGGTACGATCGACATCTTTTGCAGCCCGATACACCCAGCTGCGCTCTGCTCGGTTAAACGGCATTTCTTCTCTATCGAGGGCAAAAAAGTACTGCCTAAAAAACTCGCCTTGGCGCTCAAAAAAGTACCTAAAGCGGCCAATAACTGGGTAATTTCGCCTAATTGCATGCTTTGTTTGAGTAATATCACGAAAATAGAAAACAATAACGGTAAGTACAATTAATCCTAATGCAACAATAAAAATACTCGCAAATACATCAATACTAAAAATAATAAAATCGCTCATCCAAGGCCCCTTGATGGCTGTTTTTAAAATAAAAAAGGTGTTGCGTCAAAATGACACAACACCTTTCGTTGTTCAAGGTTTATACCTTTAGATAATTAGCTTTGCGTGTTTTCAAGCTCAGCTTTTATATACAAACGAACTTGCTCTTCAAGCACTGATAACGGCACAGAACCATGACGCAATACTTGATGATGAAACTCACGAATATCAAAACGTGGCCCAAGCGCTTGCTCGGCCTCTGTGCGTAAACGCTTGATAGTCAGCTCGCCAATTTTGTACGACAAAGCTTGCCCCGGCCACGAAATATAGCGGTCGGTTTCGGTTTTAACATTGTGTAATGAAAGCGCCGTGTTTTCGCTCATAAAGTTCATAGCGCGCTCTCGGCTCCAGCCGTACATGTGCATACCTGTATCAACCACTAAACGAGCTGCACGCCACATTTCATAGGTTAAACGGCCAAATCGGCTGTATGGGTCTTGGTAAAAGCCTGCTTCTATACCTAAGTATTCAGAATAAAGCCCCCACCCTTCACCAAAAGCCGAAAGGTAGGCATCACGTCGGTAGCTTGGTAAGTTTTCAAGCTCTGCATTAAGCGATATTTGTAAATGATGCCCTGGTACGGCTTCGTGTAAGGTCAGCGCCTCTAATACATACAACGGGCGCTTATCTAGCGCATATGTATTAACCCAGTAATAACCTGCTTGATCGCTTCGGCTCGAGCCAACATAGCGACCGGTTGTATATTTAGGGGCTATATTTGCAGGTACAGGTGCAACGCCATAGGGCATACGTGGCAGTGTATGAAATAACTTAGGCAGCTGCGCGTCCATTTTTTTAGCTATATAAGCAGCTTCTTTTAATAGCTGCTCTGGAGTGGTGGCGTAAAATTGCGGATCGGTACGTAAAAAGTGGATAAAATCGGCAAACGTGCCTTCAAAACCTACTTCTTTAATTATTTCCTGCATTTCACTGCGGATACGCGCCACTTCAGATAACCCCAGCTGATGTATTTCATCAATGCTCATATTTGTGGTGGTGTAATACTGTGCGCGGTTTTTATAAAACGCCTTGCCATTAGGGGTTTGCGAAATACCAATCGTAGTGCGTGCACCTGGCTGATATTGCGTAGTAAAAAATGTTAAATATGCTTTGTAAGAGGCAATAACATCGTTTTTTATGATGCGTTTAGCTTTTTGCTGTAACGCTTTAAAGTCGTTTTCGCTTAGCCCTGCTGTGTTCGTTTTAAACGGGGAGTAAAAGTCTGACTGTGTTACATCATCCACTATGTATGCGCTTATTGAGTCTTCATACCCGGCTAATACCGCTTGTGGTTGAGTAAGCCCCGTTTCGAGCCCCTTTTTCATCCAATGTATATTTTGCTCAAAAAAGCGCGGCACTTGTTCAAGGCGGGCTAAATACGTTTCTAACTGTTGTGGTTGCTTGTACTGCGAACTATTAATCATATAAGACAAGCTAGAATGGAACCCATACTCAGAAGTTAGCGGCATGTAGTGCGCATTAAATACATATTCATCAACACTGTTTTGTACTTGCGCACGAATAATACTGAGGTTAATACTGTTTTCACTTGAAAGCTCATCGCTATCAATTGCATCTAAACGACTTAATAATGCTGTTTTTTCCTCATATTGCTGCTTTAAAAATTCGGCCGATAAATTAGGTAATAAATAGCCATCAACCCCTTCAGGCTGTGTGTAGGGATTAACACGTTTGCGGTAATCAACAATACTTTGCGCCACTTGTTCAAATTGCGTGTTTGCATTGGGGCTTGTTAATGTACATGCGCTTAGCGTGCCAAAAAGTGATAGCACAAGCAGTGTGCGGCAAATTCGCGGGGGTAAGGAATAATTCATTTTAGTTTTACTTAACCATACAATAGATTTCACAAAACTATCGTAGGCTGAGTAAATAGCAAGACAAATGCGATTAATCTCAATAACACACGCTTAATTGGAGCGGGTAAAATAAGCCGAACCCGCCTAAATTAAGCTAAATACGTGCTCTTTGATGATAAAATCAGCTATTAGGCAGCAAAAGTAAAAATTTAAGTTCACTAATACTGGTTTTTACTTTTAAATAGCCTGCTTAACGATTATTGTAGTAAAAAAATAATAAAGCTTGGATGCATTGCCGCCTCATTGAAGAGTTATTTTAATGTGTAATTTAATGCGTACTTAGTTGGTAGTTAAAATGATGTTCCATGATTCCATGGCTGTAGCTCAAGAAAAAATGACGAATGTATGCCTGTTTTTAGAACGTCATACGCTGCCTCCCTCTCCGTTAAATTACCACGTTGCCTATACCTATATTAGTAAAGTAAATCCTCAGCTAAATAACGCCATAGATGAGGCCATTACTAATAAAGCCCAAATTGATAGTATTTTGATTGAGCAGCTCTACTTTGAGTTTTTAAACGAAGGGCATACCACGCAAGTGGCAATGATTAATAACGTAAATGGGGTTATTGATTCACTGTCGCGCAATGCGCAATCAACCGAAAAACAAATTGTTAGCTTTGCCGGCCAAGTAAGTGAGTGCATGCACACGCTTGATGAGAATAATATAGAGCAAAGCCGCCAAGCACTCGATACGTTAAACACGCAATCAGCCACGTTACTTGAGCAACACAAGCACTTTAAACACGAGCTATATAAAGCTAAAAAGTTACACGAAAAAACCCAAAAACAGCTGGCGCAATTACGTAAGCAGCACATTATTGACTCACAAACGGGGCTGTATAAACGTCATTATTTAACGCAGCAAACCCAACTATGGAGCAACCAAGACAAATCAATTTGCGCAATTGCTATTCAAATAGATAATTTAGATCATTTTGTAGATAATTACGGCGATATAATTGGCGAAGTTATTTTGAACAAAGTGGCTAAACAAGTAAAAAAATATGTCTTTCAAAGTGGTTTACCTGGGCGCACAGCAAAGGACCAATTTACCGTATTACTGCCAGATATAGACCCCGAAACCGCCAATGTTATTGCTGAAAAAGTGCGTAATGGCGTAGAAAAACTTCGTTTTGTTAGCTCTAAAAGTGGCACTAAGCTACCTGGCATAAACTTATCTTTAGGTATAGCGCAGCAGCTCAAAAATGATGACTTTAACCAGTTAGCTAAAAAAGCCTCGCAAGCGGCATTTAAAGCACGCTCACTGGGGCAAAGTAGCTTTACAGCTGGCCACTAGGTTTTACGCTAAATTACCTGATAAATCATATTCAAATTGCACCTGCAGTATACAATCAAGTACACTAGTCTTTATTGCCACGATAGAGACTAATCATGAACGAAACAGAGCAAAAGACCACGCATTTTGGCTATAAAACCGTAGCCGAAAACGATAAAGCCTCAATGGTTGCAGACGTATTTCACTCGGTTGCAGCAAAGTACGATGTCATGAACGATTTAATGTCTTTTGGTGTACATCGTTTATGGAAACGTCAAACTATAGCCAGCTCTGGTGTGCGCAAAGGCCACCACGTCCTTGACTTAGCAGGCGGCACTGGCGATTTAACAGCAAAATTTAGCCAACTCGTCGGTGATACCGGCCAAGTGGTTTTAGGCGATATTAACTCGTCTATGTTAAAAGTGGGCCGTGAAAAGCTGCACAACTTGGGCTTAGTTGGCAATATCGACTACGTGCAAATGAATGCCGAAATGCTGCCATTTCCAGATAACAGTTTTGATGTGATCACGATTGCCTTTGGCCTACGTAATGTAACCGATAAAGACAAAGCTCTGCGCTCTATGTACCGTATTTTAAAGCCAGGTGGACGTTTATTGGTATTAGAGTTCTCCAAGCCCGAGCATGAAATTTTAAGTAAAGCGTACGACTTTTACTCGTTTAACCTATTACCAACTATGGGTAAAGTAGTGGCGAACGATAGCGAGTCTTACCAATACTTAGCTGAGTCGATTCGTATGCACCCAGACCAAGAAACCTTAAAAGCAATGATGGAAGAAGCAGGCTTTGAACAAACAACGTATCAAAACCTAACCGGTGGTATTGTTACACTGCACCGTGGTTTTAAATATTAAGGCAGGCAATTATGGCGTTTGAGCAAAAAAACGAGCATGTGATCGCAGCAAAACCCGATTCGCAGTTTTTTATGTTACCTAATTTTGTACTTTCGCTTGTAGAGCGAGTACTTAATAAGGTACTGCAACTCGACGCCACCTTGATAGATAAGCTCAGTGCCGTTAAGCACAAACCTTTAAAGGTCGAAATCCGCAATTGGCAGCAGCAAATAGTATTAACCTTTGATGGTAAACTATTACACCTTTACAGCGCCACCGATGAAAATAGCGCAGAGTGTATGATCAGCGCAGATATAGATACACTCATGGCGCTTAAAGACCCAGCTATGCTAACACAGCTCATTCGTCAAGATAAGCTAGACCTGCAAGGCGACTTAAATGTCGCTCAGGCATACAGTGCCGCCTTTTCTGGGCTAGATATAGATTGGCCTGAGCAACTATCGCACTATATTGGCGATGCGCCCGCACAACAACTTTACATACAGCTAAACGCTTTACGCAGTAAAGAGCGCAAAGCACGTCAGCAAATTAGCACCACTTTAACCAGCCTATGCCAAGATGAGCTCGCTGTAACTATTCACCCTTTAGAGCTTGAACAATTTAAACAACAAAACCGAGCATTAAAAGGGCAGGTGGCCGCTATTGAACAACGCATAAATGCATTAATCAACTCTTCTAACACTAGCAACCGCTAAGGATTTTTTGTGTCGACTGCTCGATTGTATTACATCACTAAAACATTACTTAGCTACGGATTAGATGAGTTAATACCAAAACAAAAAGTACCGTGGTACGCTAAAATTGCGCGCGGTAGTTTATTCTGGTTACGTAACCAGCACAAAAACAAGCCAGCGGGCTTGCGACTGCGCTTAGCTTTACAAGAGCTTGGCCCTGTGTGGATTAAGTTTGGCCAAATGCTCTCTACCCGTAGAGACTTACTCCCGCACGACATTGCGTTAGAGCTTGCCTTTTTACAAGATCAAGTTGAGCCTTTTGAAGGCGAACTTGCCCAAAAAATAATTGAAAAGTCACTCGAAATTAGCGATATAAGCCAATTATTTAGTGAATTTTCGCAAACTCCATTGGCTTCAGCGTCTATTGCACAAGTACATACTGCAACGCTAGTTGATGCCCATAACAATGCCCAAGATGTTGTTATAAAAGTAATTCGTCCAAATATAAAAACACAAATTAATGCCGACTTAGCACTTATGGAAAAGCTCGCTAAAGTCCTTGCCAAAGTACACAGCGAAGCAAAAAGGTTACGCCCTGTTGAAGTGGTCAAAGAGTATAAAAAAACCTTACTCGATGAACTCGACTTAATGCGCGAAGGCGCAAATGGTATACAACTTAAGCGTAATTTTGAAGGCTCTGACTCATTATATATCCCCACTGTTTATAGCGATTACAGCCGCAGTAATGTATTGGTTATGGAACGTATTTACGGCATACCCGTCTCGGATACCGAGTCATTAATTGCGCAAAATACCAATATGAAATTACTGGCTGAGCGCGGTGTAGAAGTGTTTTTTACGCAAGTGTTTAGAGACAGCTTTTTTCATGCTGATATGCACCCAGGCAATATATTTGTCTCTCGCGAGCACCCTGAAAACCCCATGTATATTGGTATCGACTGCGGTATTGTTGGCACGTTAAACAAAGAAGATAAACGTTATCTCGCTGAAAACTTTATCGCCTTTTTCAATCGTGACTACCGCCAAGTTGCTCAGCTACATGTTGACTCAGGCTGGGTTCCACCTGATACCAGCATAGAAGAGTTTGAATTTGCTATTCGTACTGTGTGCGAACCTATATTTAATAAGCCTTTGGCTGAGATATCGTTTGGGCATGTATTGGTTAATTTATTTAACACCGCACGACGCTTTAACATGCAAGTACAGCCGCAGTTAGTATTATTACAAAAAACATTATTATACGTTGAGGGCTTAGGGCGTCAGCTTTATCCACAGCTTGATTTGTGGAAAACCGCTAAGCCATTTTTAGAAGATTGGGTAAAACAACAAGTTGGCCCATTATCAGTAATGAAACAAATGTATGCTAACTTGCCATTTTGGGCTGAAAAAATGCCGGAACTACCTGATTTGATTTATCAAAATTTAAAACGTAGTCCGCAATTGCAGCATTCTCAGCCAAATAAAGTGTCACACAAAGCGCTCGTACTTAGCCTATTTGGCAGTGCTTCACTGATTGTGTCGGCATTGTGTTATTTACAGCACGACTTTATAGCGGCAGGCGTAACATTAGCAGCGTCGGTAGTGAGTTTTATCGTGGCGTGGCGTAACACATAAACTAAGTGCTATTTGTGCCACAGGGCGTATAATTAGTACTTAAAATAAACATTTAAGCATTTATCATTTGGAGATAATCATGGGTTTAGGCGGCATTAGTATTTGGCAATTATTGATTGTTTTAGCGATTATCGTACTTCTTTTTGGTACTAAAAAGCTGCGTGGTATGGGTGGTGATTTAGGCGGTGCAGTAAAAGGCTTTAAAAAAGCCATGTCTGATGATCATCCCAAAGAGACTGAAAACGAAAAAGCTGAACAAATCCAAGAGTCTCAAAAAGCAGCACCTACACAAGGGCAAAATACTGAAAAAACCAAAGACGATACTAAGGTTTAATCAATATGGGAATGTGGGAGCTCGTTGTTGTTTTTATTGTTGGCCTAGTGGTGCTTGGCCCTGAGCGATTACCCGTTGCTATTCGCACTGTAATGCGCTGGATAAAAACAGTTAAATCGATGGCCAACTCAGTTAAAGCAGAAGTAAGTGAAGAGCTGCGTATACACGAGCTTCACGAAAACCTAAAAAAAGCAGAGCAACAAGAGCTGAAGGATTTAAGCCCTGAGCTACAGCAATCAGTCGATGAACTGCAAAAAGCAGCGCAGTCGGTTACCCATAGCTATAAAAACACTTCAAGCACGTCATCTAACGAACAACTCGATGAAAAAAAGTGAAATTAATTCCCCTATTTGTGGTCAACTTATTACGTGGTATAAAAAATAATGTCTGAACAAGCTAAATCAGGGTTTGTCGCTCACTTAATTGAGCTGCGCGATCGGCTTATTAAATCACTTTTAAGTATTTTAGTAATATTTATTGGTCTAGTGTATTTTGCCAATGACATCTATGAGTTTGTAGCCGCCCCTTTAGTTGCACATTTACCAAGCACGGCCACTATGATAGCTACTGATGTGACGGCACCGTTTTTTGCACCGTTTAAACTCACGCTATTTGTTGCTTTGTTTGGCGCTATTCCGTGGATATTGCATCAAATTTGGGGATTTATAGCACCTGGTTTATACCAACACGAAAAACGTATGCTGATGCCAATATTAGCTTCTAGCATTTTGTTATTTTATGGTGGTATTGCTTTTTGCTACTTTATAGTGCTCCCGATTATATTAGGCTTTTTTACCAGTGTAGGGCCTCAAATGATGACCCTAGCACCTGATATTAGTAGCTATTTAGGGTTTGTACTTAAATTATTTTTTGCATTTGGCGTAGCATTTGAAATTCCCGTAGCCATAATGTTGCTATGTTGGAGTGGTGCGACAACCACACAGAGTTTAAAACAAAAACGTCCGTATATTGTGGTAGGTGTATTTGTTGTAGCAATGTTTTTAACGCCGCCCGATGTGTTATCACAAACATTATTAGCACTTCCTATGCTGCTTTTATTTGAGCTAGGGTTAATTTTAGCGAAATTTTATAGCGCTAAAGAACAACAGGAATCTGAGGAATAAAATGAAAAAACAACTACTCTCACTACTGGTTTTACTAAGCGCGCCAACCTTTGCAGCGCAAGAAATTAACGTACAAGCTTTACAAGCATGTAGCTTTATTGAAAACGATTTCAACCGTTTACTATGTTACGACAACACAGTGGCAGGTAAACCGCTTACTAAACCTAGTGAGAAAAAAACATTAACTCCACCTAAAGCGGTAACGAATGTATCGCCAAATGTAAGCGCACCAGTTGCAGCTGTATCACAGGCTGCGCCTGCTGCCAAAGCAGATGATTTTGGCCTTGAGCATAAAGAGATCACTAAAGATAAAGACGAAAACGTCACAGCGTCAGTATCATCAGTGAGAAAAGCCCCTTATGGCGAACTCATTATTACCCTTGATAACGGTCAACAATGGCGCCAAATCGGCTCTGACAGCCTTAAATTAAAAGAGTCGGATACAGTGGTTATTAGCCGCGGTGTATTTAATTCATTTTTACTACGTAAAGATGGCCAAAACCGTTCTATTCGTGTGAAGCGCACTCAGTAATGACCTACACGTTAGTTGATGCCGGCGTTAATTTAACCAATAACCAGTTTGATGGTGAGCATCAGGCCATTATTGCCCGCGCAAATGCCGCGGGCGTGCAAGCGATGTTACTGATTGGTTGCGATGTGCCTAGTAGCGAACAATCGCTTACATTAGCTAAACACTATAATCAGTTTTCTACTGCTGGCGTGCACCCACATGACGCCAAAGACGCCACCGATGAACTTGAAACCACTTTAACGCAGCTTGCTAGTAACGATTGCGTTGTTGCCATTGGCGAGTGCGGGCTTGATTATAATCGCGATTTTTCCCCTCGCGATATTCAGCGCAGCGTATTAAAACGCCAGTTAGCGTTAGCTGAAAAACTAAACCTACCTGTTTATTTACACGAACGTGACGCAAGCGAAGATATGCTAAACATTTTGGCTGACTATAACGTACGTGGCGTGCTGCATTGCTTTACAGGCAATGCCCAAGCGCTTAAACATTATTTAGCATTAGGCCTTTATATTGGCATTACTGGTTGGGTGTGTGACGAGCGCCGCGGTAAAGCATTGCAACAATTGGTGCCGAGTATCCCCCTTGAGCGGTTATTAATAGAAACCGATGCGCCTTTTTTAATTCCACGCACGATTATCCCTAAACCTAAATCACGTAAAAATGAGCCGGCTTATCTGAGTTATGTGTGTGAAACACTCGCTAAACTTTACAACGTTGAACCAAGTACTATTGCCGCCCATAGTACGGCTAACTTTTATAGCTTATTCGATATAGCAGGTCGCTAATGACAAGCCCAAAGGCGCTATTTAGCCTATTTATGCTCCTTTGTGCATTTTGCAGTGTTGCAAGCCCTGTTATTTCTGACAACTTTAAATCAATAAAAATAGACACCCTAAACTATTCGTTTACGCCCACCACAGCAAACAATGCCTACCATGAGGTTAACGACTGGCATACAGTGAGCAATAAGCCACTAAATTTAGGGTTTGAACAACGCCCTGTATGGGTAAAGTTTACGGTTAAAAACGCCTTAAATAAGAATGTTAGCCCTATCCTGTCACTCGACAACCCGCTGTTAAATGAAGCACATATTTTTCATTTTTATAATTCAGCACTGCTCTCCCACACGCAAACTGGCGATAACTTTAAGCTCTCATCACGGCTAATAAAAAGCGAGTCTTTATTAGAAAAATTGAGGTTGCCGCCAAATAGTTCGAGTACCGTAATAGTTAAGGTAAGCAACATTGCTGGGCTGAGTATCCCGCTTACTTTATGGCAACAAGATGCCTACTTAGCCCATAAAGGTAAGCTTAATTTAATTTACGGCCTACTTATTGGTTTTTTATTTTCGTTGGCCATGAGTTGCTTGGTTTTGTATGGGTTTTCACGCAAATTGTATTTTGCTTATGCTGGCATTATCACGCTGACCTTAGGAGTGCTACTGGCTTATTTGTGTGGTTTTGGCGCGCGTTATTTCCATCCTAATTCGCCATCATTACAGCAAGTAATGATACCTGTTTTACTAATACTCACTACGCTTATTTTTGTGCCGCTACAAAAACAACTGTGCCAACCTAAAGCCTCTAAACTACTAAAATGGCAAGCCATTATTGCTAATATTTATGCTATTAGCCTGCTGTTTATGTGGGCTTTACCTAGTATAGTGTTAACCTATTTTAGCTTGCTGGCGACCCCAATTGTTATTATTTACTGCTTGATCAGCACCTACATCTGCCAACAAAACACGCCCGCAAAACCGATTCAAGCACTGCTTATTGCACTTATACTATTTTTACTTGTTATGCTGTACCTGATTGTTGCTGTATTTGGCTTATACCCTTTAGGCAGAAGTAGCTTAGCTTTTGTTTTTATATGCTTTTTTGGTAGTACATTTTGCCTATGTTATGGCGTTATGAAGCGCTTTATTTTAGAGCGTGACGAACAAGTTATTGCTCAACAAACCTTGATTGCTGAAAATGCAGCCCAAGATACACTATTAAACGAGCGACTCGCGCTGCAAGCCCAAACACAAAAAGAATTAGAGTCGCTAGTTGATGAGCGCACCTTTGAGTTACAAGTTACTTTGCGCGAACTAGAAGATAAAAACCGCGAGCTTGAACTACTTAATATGGAAGACGCACTGAGTGGCGTTAAAAATCGTCGCTTTTTTGATAAAAAATTAGTGATGGAGCTGCGTCGCTCTCGCCGTGAACAAACGCCTTTGAGTATAATTATGCTCGATATAGACCGCTTTAAACGCGTAAATGATAACTACGGGCACTTAACCGGCGACCAAGTTATACGCGCTGTAGCCGACATTATAAAACAGCATTTAAAACGCCCGTTGGATGAAGTGGCTCGCTACGGCGGCGAAGAGTTTGTTGTGTTGCTACCTAATACCTCAAAAGAAGGGGCGGTTGATATTGCCCAAAAAATTCGCCAGGCCGTAGAGAGTCATACCGTAAACGTAGCCGGAACATCCGTAAAAGTAACCATTAGTGCTGGCGTAAACAGCGCTGTAGTAAACGATATTAGTAACCCTGAGCTATTTACAGACGGCGCAGATAAAGCGCTCTATTTCGCTAAACAACATGGCCGAAATCAAGTAATTAGTTTTCCAATCCCACAGTAGGAGCTTAGTAATATGGCCCAATCAGGACTCGACCTTTTCCCATATACCCGCATGCGTAGAATGCGCCGTAGCGATTTTTCTCGCCGTTTAATGGCCGAAAACCAACTATCGGTAAATGATTTAATTTTTCCGGTATTTGTACTTGAAGGTAAAAACCGCCGTGAAGCAATTGAATCGATGCCCTCAATTGAGCGCTTATCGATTGATTTACTGCTCGAAGAAGCTAAAGAATTAGTTGATTTAGGTGTACCTGCCATCGCTATTTTTCCGGTCACCCCTGCTGACAAAAAATCTTTAATGGCCGAAGAGGCCTACAATGAAGATGGCTTAGCACAACGTACAGTGCGCGCTTTAAAAGAAGCTTTTCCTGAGCTTGGGGTTATTACCGATGTAGCCCTTGACCCATTTACTACTCATGGCCAAGACGGCATTATTGATGATGAAGGTTATGTAATTAATGACATAACCACTGAAATTCTTGTTAAGCAGGCGCTTTCGCACGCCGAGGCAGGCGCAGATGTAGTTGCACCCTCTGACATGATGGATGGCCGTATTGGTGCTATTCGCGAAGCACTTGAAGCAGATGGACATATTCACACACGCATAATGGCTTACTCAGCTAAATATGCCTCTAGCTATTATGGGCCGTTTAGAGACGCTGTAGGCTCTGCAGGTAACTTGAAAGGGGCCGACAAAAAAACGTATCAAATGGATCCTGCCAACTCTGATGAGGCAATTCGTGAAGTGGCACTTGATTTACAAGAAGGCGCCGACATGGTGATGGTGAAACCCGGTATGCCGTACCTTGATATTGTCCGCCGTGTTAAAGATGAATTTGGTGTACCTACTTTCGCATATCAGGTTAGTGGCGAATATGCAATGCACAAAGCGGCAATCGATAACGGCTGGTTGAGTGAAGAGGCCACAATTATGGAATCTTTACTGGCATTTAAACGCGCTGGAGCGGATGGTATTTTAACGTATTTTGCCAAGCAGGCCGCGCAATGGCTGCAAAATAAGTAAACATGTTATCAAAGGCGGTACGCCGCCTTAATTTTTTTTACAATCATTAACATATTTGTATTCTTTTTGTCATTTAGATTGCCTAAACTGGTGTCCCATTTTGGGATTTAAATACACGGGAATAATAAAAAATGTTAAAAACGAAAATAACGCCACTGGCGCTTGTATTAGCGAGTCTCAGTGCACCAGTCTCCGCCGATCTAATCATTTCTGAATACATTGAAGGCAGCAGCAACAATAAAGCGATTGAGCTTTATAACAATGCTGATACCGAGCTTTCTCTTGAAGGGTATACGTTAGGCCTTTATTCAAATGGTAGTAGTTCGGTTGGCAACTCAATTGATTTAACAGGCACATTGGCTGCCAATACCACCTATATCATTTCAAACCCCGGAGCAGCCGCTGAAATACTTGATATTGCAGACACAACGAGCACTGTAACTTATTACAACGGTGACGATGCCCTTGTTTTAACTAAAGATGGTGTGGTTGTTGACAGCTTTGGCCAAGTCGGTGTTGATCCTGGCTCTTTTTGGTCTGATGATACCGTTCAAACTCAAAATAAAACCTTACGAAGAAAAAATAGCATTACAACGGGACGAACTGACTCAACCTCAGTATTTAGCCCGAGCGATGAGTGGGAACAGTTTGATATTGACACCTTTGACGGCTTAGGCTCACACGCTGGCGACGGTGGTACGGCTCCTGCGCCAGACCCTGAGCCAGAACCACTAGAACCGCTTGTATGTGGCGCAGATAAAACGCTGATTAGCGCTGTACAAGGTGCTGGTGATGCAAGCCCATTAGTTAATACCCTTGTTGAAATTGAAGGTATTGTCACCGCTGATTTTCAAGGTGAAGATGGCCTAGATGGTTTCTTTGTGACCTCGCTTGCAGCAGATGTAGATAACGACCCAATGACCTCTGAAGGTCTATTTGTATACTTCACCGATACCGATGTAAATGTAGGCGATCACGTTCGCGTACAAGGTACGGTTGATGAATACTATGATTCAACCCAGTTAGCAGATGTAACGCAAATTGCAGTATGTGGTACTGACGAAGTAGCTACTGCAACTTCTATAAGCTTGCCTCTAAATAGCCAAGCCGACTTAGAAGCTTACGAAGGTATGCTTGTAAGCCTAGATCAAACGTTAGTTGTTACAAACAACTATGGTTTAGGTCGCTATGGTGAAGTAGAACTTGCCACTGAGCGTTTATACCAAGGTACGCAAGTTGCCTTACCAGGCGATGCTGCAAATGCAGTTGAAGCAGCTAACTTAACTAAAAAAATCTTATTAGATGATGGCTCTACAGCTCAAAACTCAGATCCAACGGCTTACCCTGCGGCAGGTTTATCAGCAGAAAACACACTACGCACTGGCGATACTGTAAATGCAGTGACAGGCGTAGTTGCATACAGCTTTAGCACCTATCGTATTCACCCAACTGTTACACCGCAGTTTATAGCGACTAATGCACGTGAAGATGCGCCGGAGCAAAGTGAAGAGGCCGATTTACGCGTTGCTAGCTTTAACGTACTTAACTACTTTAATGGTGATGGCCAAGGTGGTGGTTTCCCTACTAGCCGTGGTGCAGACTCAGAAGAAGAGTTTGTTCGCCAAGAAGCAAAACTTGTGAGTGCAATTAGTGCAATGCAAGCTGATGTTGTTGGATTAATGGAAATAGAAAACGACGGCTTTGGTGAATTTAGCGCTATTGCAAGTTTAGTGAATGCATTAAACGATGCTGACAGCGCTAACAACTACGCGTTTGTAGATTTTAACGTAGCCCAAATTGGTACCGATGCAATTACCACTGCACTTATTTACCGCGCAGATAAAGTTGAAGAGGTAGGCACAGCCGCTATTACTACTGATTACCCATTTGATTACAGCAACCGTGCACCTATTGCGCAAAGCTTTAAGTCACTTTCAACTGATGAAGTATTTACCGTTTCTGTAGCCCACCTTAAATCTAAAGGAAGCTGTGGTGATGATAATAACGACGACCTAGGTGATGGCCAAGGATGTTGGAATGAAATTCGTACCGAAGCTGCTGATGCATTTACTGATTGGCTAGATAGCAAACCTACTGGTGTAGATGATGAAGATATCATTCTTGTTGGTGATATGAACGCTTACGCAATGGAAGATCCAATCCGTAAGTTTGATGAGAAAGGCTATAAAAACGTAGTCGCAGAGCTTGATGGCGATACACTAAGCTACTCTTATAGCTTCTCTGGCCGTGCAGGTAGCCTTGATCATGCTTTAGCAACCGAGTCTTTACTAAGCAAAGTTGTTGCAGCAAATGATTGGCATATCAATGCTGATGAACCTATCGTGCTTGATTACAACCTAGAGTATAAGAGTGAAGGTCATCAGTCTACGCTATACGCAGAAGGACCATACCGTGCATCTGATCACGACCCAGTTATTGTTGATATAAAATCTGAGGTGGTACTTACCCCTGAAGAGCAAACACCGGTAATTGCACCTGATCAAATATTCACAGTAGATGAAAACAGCGCAATAGGCACAGTCATTGGTACACTTGATTTTAGTGACCCTAACGCTGATGTATCACCTGTGGTTAAATTTATTGTATCAGGTAACGACTCTGTATCAATTAACGAGCAAGGTCAGTTAATTGTTGCAAGCGAAGTAGATTACGAGTTTGAAAACCGTATTACTCTGACAGTACAAGCAGAAGATAGTGTAGGTAACGTATCTGAAGCGCAAACAGTTGTAGTTAGAGTCAACAACCTACGTGGTGATGACGACAATGACTCAGGATCACTACTTTGGTTATCACTTTTATTAGCGCCACTTTCACTAGTGCGCAGATTTAAGAAAAAATAACGAGCGATTTGTTTTAAAGCCGCATTTTTGCGGCTTTTTTTATGTTTATAAAAATGTAATTCAGACAAGCTTCAGTAAACATCCCTTAATATCTTCCATACCGCTTATTAACTATTGAACGATTTAGCCGCGCAACAAATACATTAAATGAGTAATTTTTACATATAAGCCGTAGTTAGAACCCTTTTCAATATGACTAACTGTTGAAAATATAAACACTTCATTTGCGGATTAAAAGTTGCACTATAAATTCGTCACCCTTGTGTAGTAGTTAAGTAACTAACCCTAAGCGTAAAAATAAGTCGTGTTTTTATAAAGGAATGAAAATGAAACAATTAACCCAAACACCTCCTACTTGGCAGAAAAAAGCAACGCCATTATTGGGTCTTCTTTTTATTTTTTCTGGTTGGGGCTATAGCACGCAGGCAATAGCAGCAAGTGTTGATGCAGCAATTCCGCAAGAAAGCCTATTTGAAGTAATAAGCGCCCGCGCTAAAAAATTAGCCGAACAAGAATACACACCTCCTAAAAATATAGAGCTAGATGCGCTAAACAACATTAATTACCAAGATTACCGCTCGATTCGCTTTAAGCAGGAAAAATCCGTGTGGAAAGATGAAGGCCTGTATGAGCTACAACTCTTTCACCCTGGTTTTTTATATAAAACACCGGTCACAATTAATACAGTAGAAGGCGACTCAAAACGTAACCGCCTCCCTTTTAGCACTGATTTTTATCAATACGATGGTACGGCTGCCCCATTAAAAGACGAAATAGCAAAAAGCGTAGCCGACACGCAGCTCGGCCATGCGGGCTTTCGTTTACATTACCCACTTAATACAAACGAGTACAAAGATGAGGTGATGGTGTTTCAAGGTGCCTCTTATTTTAGAGTGGTTGGCCCTAATCAAGTATATGGTTTATCTGCGCGTGGTTTAGCAATCGACACCGCCGAAACATCGGGTGAAGAATTCCCTATGTTTAAAGAGTTTTGGCTTGTTAAACCCCAAGCTGAGCAAACCAACATCACTATTTTTGCATTGCTTGATAGCCCATCGGTTTCAGGCGCTTACAAATTTGATATTGACCCTACAACCAGTATGCTAGTTGATGTTGATATGCAAATATTTGCCCGTAAAGATATTAAAAAGCTAGGCGTAGCCCCTTTAACCAGTATGTTTTACCACGGTGAAAACAGCACTAAGTTTTTTGATGACTACCGCCCAGAAGTACACGACTCAGACGGCTTATTAACCCAGTCAGCTGATAATAAATGGGTATGGCGCCCGCTTAATAACCCATCTCAGTTAAGCGTCACCTCGTTTTCGTACACCAACCCCAAGGGGTTTGGTTTAGCACAGCGTGACCGTGACTTTAATAACTACTTAGATACTGAAGCACACTACCACGACCGCCCAAGCCTATGGATAGAGCCACAAGGTGAGTGGGGGAATGGCCGAGTTGAGCTAGTAGAAATACCAACAGACACTGAAACAAACGACAATATAGTAAGTTACTGGGTGCCAGAAAAGCCAATGAAAGCGGGCGATTCATTAAAGTTAAGCTACAAAATGAGCACTTTTAACGCCCATTTAACTCAGCATCAAAAAGCACGTGTAACACGCACACGTATTGGTAGCGCAGCGCTGCCAGGTGAAGATAATCCACCACCGCAAAGCCATCGCCAATTTACCGTTGACTTTGCTGGTCCCGATTTAAACAACCTGTCTGAAAAGCTAACACTTGACGCCGACATTCAGCTAACAACAGGTGAAGTAAGGGATGTAACAGTGCAAAAACTTCCTAAATCTCTTGGTTGGCGAGTAGCGTTTAAAATTGCACCTCAGGACGATCAACCGGTAGATATGCGTTTATCGTTAAAACTTCGTGACAAAGAAATTAGTGAGGTATGGAGCTATGTTTGGTACCCAAATGACATCAAGTAATAAAGGAAAAGGCACACCAATGCCATTCAAAACACTGCGCGTATGGTTATTTGCCATTGCAGCACTCACTGTTTCAGGGTACGGCATCTCCATTATGTTTGAGATTTTAAGCTCAAACGGAATGACCTTGCTTGAATACGCGCTATTGGTTTTATTTTCAATCACTTTTGCATGGATTGTTACAGCATTTTGTAGCGGCACAATAGGGTTTGTACTGCAATTATTTCGTATTGACCCGCTCACCTTAAGACGCATTAAGCCTATTGAGCTGGACAATGCCGCGCTTGCCCAGCAAAAAACCGCGGTAGTTATGCCTATTTATAACGAAGACACGCACCGTGTTATCGCCGGCTTTGAAGTTAGCTTACAATCACTAAAAGAGACAGGGCAACTTGCCAATTTTGACTTTTACTTATTGAGTGACACGCAAGACCCTGAAATAGCACAAAACGAGCTAAGCGCTTGGCATGCTCTATGTGAGCGTTTAGGTGATACTGCAAAACAGGTTTTCTATCGTCGTCGCGAAGATAATAAACACCGTAAAGTAGGTAACTTAACCGACTTTTGCGAGCGCTGGGGCAGCCAATACGACCACATGATTGTACTTGATGCCGACAGCGTAATGACGGGTAAATGTATGCTAGAACTAACCACTAGCATGATCAATAACCCGCAAGCGGGTTTAATTCAAACTATCCCTATTCCGGTTCGCCAGGACACCTACTTTGGTCGTTTTTTACAATTTGCCTCTGTGCTTTATAGCCCAATGCTGGCAACGGGGTCTGCTTTTTGGCAAACCGACAAAGCTAACTATTGGGGCCATAATGCCATTATTCGCGTTGAAGCATTTGTTAACTATTGTGGTTTACCTACGCTTGAAGGCAATGCACCGTTTGGTGGCGAAATTTTAAGCCATGACTTTGTAGAAGCATCACTCCTACACAGTGCAGGCTGGGATGTACTTTTACTTAGCGATATTGAAGGCAGCTACGAAGAAGTGCCAAGTAACATTTTAGACTACGCCATACGCGACAGACGTTGGGTTCAAGGTAATATTCAGCACCTTGGTTTACTAGGTTCGTCTAAATTAAAGCTAATGAGTAAGTTTCACTTTTTATTGGGTGCAACCGCTTATATTTCATCGCTTATTTGGCTATCAATGCTGGCCTTAAGCACCATAGATGCAGTAACCCGTGCTTTAAATAGCGATGTCTACTTTAACCGGGTCTATCAGTTGTTCCCTACGTGGCAAATAGCTAAAACAGATCTAATAGATTCATTGCTTTACTTAACCATTATTATATTACTGGTGCCTAAATTAATGGGTGTAATAGTTACGCTCATACACAGAAATAAGCGTTTCGGTGGCTCATTTAAATTAATACTAGGCTCAATAATAGAGACTGTGTTTGCCATTATAGTGGCACCACTTATGATGGTGTTCCATGCTTACTTTGTAGTATGTGTATTTTTAGGTAAAAAAGTTAAGTGGGATGCACAGCCACGCGAAGGCCGCATGGTACCGTGGAAAGAAGCGTTTAATTACACACTCTTCTCTACTTTAGTTGCTATAGTATGGGGCGCTACAGCCTATTACTTTACGCCAGTATTCTTTTGGTGGCTATCACCGATATTACTGGGCCTATTACTTGGGGCACCAATAATACGCTACACCAGTAGCATTAAGTTAGGGGTACAGCTGCGTAAAATGGGTATATTTATTTGCCCTAGCGAAGTTGATAACGACCCTATGCTAAACAACCTTAAAGTGCATTTAAAAGAAATTTCGGTACCAGAGCCTGGGAAATACCCTAAAACGGTGCCAGCCCTGCCAAAAGAGCATTTAGTGGTTATGCCAATACAAAGCTTTAATAAGCCTCGCCAGCCAAAGATGAAAGCGCTAAGAGCTAAAGCGATTAAGAAGTTTAATTAGCGCAATAGTCTCGCACTAAATATAAAAGGAGCATGATTGCTCCTTTTTTTATACCTTAAACAAGCTGCTATATAATTTCCCTTTTATAATTAACACCTAAAACTGACTGAATCAAATAACCGCTCTTGCGCACTCTTTGCGAAACTAAACAGTCATTGCTCCCACGGTCACTTTGGCTTTAATTACATCACGTACTTTAGCGCTTTTACTTAGGCTATCATTGCTGATATTACAGTGTTAGAGAGTCGCTAGCTCTGTAAGTAATTAAATCATAGGCAATAAAAAACCCGCAACATGTACGGGTTTTTTTAGAGTAAAAGAGCTAATTACTTAGCTGCTTTTTTCTCTTTTTCTGCTGCGATTACTGTCTCAGCTACGTTTTGTGGACATGGAGAGTAGTGTGCGAACTCCATAGAGAACTGACCACGGCCCGATGTAATTGTACGTAGGTGACCAATGTAACCAAACATTTCAGAAAGAGGTACTTCACCTTTGATGCGAACGCCCATTGCGCCAGCTTCTTGGTCTTTGATCATACCACGACGACGGTTAAGGTCACCGATTACGTCACCTACATTGTCTTCTGGCGTGAACACGTCAACTTTCATGATTGGCTCAAGAAGTTGTGCACCTGCTTTAGGGATAGATTGACGGAAAGCACCTTTAGCAGCGATTTCAAATGCGATAGCAGATGAATCCACGGCGTGGAAAGCACCATCAAAAAGCTCTACTTCAACGTCAAGCACAGGGAAGCCAGCAAGAACACCTTCGTCCATCATTGACTTAAAGCCTTTCTCAACTGCAGGCCAGAATTCTTTAGGTACGTTACCACCAACAACTGAAGAGGTGAATGTAAAGCCTGAATTTTGCTCGCCTGGCTTAATACGGTAATCAATTTTACCGAACTGACCAGAACCACCAGATTGTTTCTTATGCGTGTAGCTATCTTCGATTTCACGAGTGATAGTTTCACGGTAAGCAACCTGTGGTTGACCAACAATAAGGTCTACGCCGTAAGTACGCTTAAGGATATCTACTTTGATATCTAAGTGAAGCTCACCCATACCTTTAAGGATAGTTTCGCCTGAATCTTCATCAGTCTCAACTTGGAAAGACGGATCTTCTGCAACCATTTTACCGATCGCAATACCCATCTTCTCGTTACCACCTTTATCTTTAGGAGCAACAGCAATTGAGATTACTGGATCAGGGAAAATCATCGCTTCAAGTGTACATTCGTGCTTAGGATCACATAGTGTGTGACCTGTTTGTACGTTTTTCATACCAACTACAGCAATGATGTCACCCGCTTGCGCTTCTGTAAGCTCATTACGCTCATCAGCTTGCATCTCAACCATACGGCCGATACGCTCAGTTTTACCTGTTGCTGAGTTAAGAACCGTATCACCTTTCTTCATGCGACCTGAGTAGATTCGAATGAAAGTAAGTGCACCAAAACGGTCATCCATGATTTTGAATGCTAACGCTTTAAGTGGCTCATCAGCAGAAACAGTTGCTACTTCACCTGTTGGCTCACCAGTTTCTTTATCTGTAAGAGGTTGAGGGTCTACTTCAGTTGGTGAAGGTAGGTAATCAACTACAGCATCTAGAATTAACTGCATACCTTTGTTTTTGAATGCAGAACCACAGTAAGTTGGGAAGAATGCAAGGTCACGTGTACCTTTACGGATACAACGTTTGATGTCTTCTAGAGACGGCTCTTCACCATCCATGTAAGCCATCATTAGATCTTCGTCTTGCTCTACCGCAGACTCAACCAGCATCTCATGGTATTCTTCAACTTTGTCTACCATGTCAGCAGGAACATCTTGGATTTCGTAGTTTTCAGGAAGACCAGTGTCATCCCAAACGTACGCTTTCTTCTCTAGTACGTCTACAACACCTGTAAACTGATCTTCAATACCAATTGGTAGAGTCATCACTAGTGGGTTCGCACCAAGTACTTTTTCTACTTGGCCTACAACGCGGTAGAAGTCTGCACCCATACGGTCTAATTTGTTTACAAAAATTACACGCGCAACTTCTGACTCATTCGCATAACGCCAGTTAGTCTCTGATTGCGGCTCAACACCACCAGAACCACAGAATACACCAATACCACCGTCTAGAACTTTTAATGAACGGTAAACTTCAACTGTGAAGTCAACGTGTCCTGGAGTATCGATAACGTTAAAACGGTGATCTTTCCACTCACACGTAACAGCTGCTGACTGGATAGTAATACCACGCTCAGCTTCTTGCTCCATGAAGTCAGTTGTTGACTCACCGTCGTGTACCTCACCAGTCTTATGAATTTTACCCGTAAGCTTTAGGATACGCTCAGTGGTGGTAGTTTTACCCGCATCAACGTGCGCGAAAATACCAATGTTTCTGTACTTCGATAAATCTGCCATTATTTTACTCTTAATAAAGTCGATAAATTATTCGGCGGGAGTATAGCATTACTTAAAGCGAACATCACCATACAAGTCGATTAAAATGCAATCAATTCAATAAAATTTTTTTAGATTTACATTCAGCACTGGTTAAATAGCACTGATTATTATGTAACCCATTAATAATGTGGAATTTTATTCTGGTAAACTGAAGTGCACTTAGTTATTTAATTATTTTGTAACCACCTTCGTAGTGCACAATACTGACGCCGTATTAATCTCCCGCTAGCGCGTTTATTTTGATTAAAATCTCTTAAAACCATAAATATTTCGCCTCTTTATAGCTATTTAATTGCCTTTTATTAAGCAGAAAATACTTTTTTATAAATCAACTCGAGTCGGCTTGCCTATATTCGATGCTTCCAAATTATATATCAAACTCTTGAATGACTAAAAACCAACACAAGTAATCGCCATAAAAGATGAATAAAAAACAAACTAAATAAAATAAGAATTATTTGCATTTGGGTGTTGACAGTTTATTAGATCTAACTGATAATCAATATCAACAAGGCGGGAATGCATACCCACTTGTGACGGAATGAACTAATTTGTTTCTCGACCCTGAAACAACGTGTGGCGCACGTAAACAGCTATGGTTACTTGTTATGAACCGCAACGCCCCTTGATGTTGATGATGAGTAACCGCCCTACTATTTTACTTGCTACATTGCTCATATCGGTGACGGTAGATATGAAACTAAAAAAGCCCTTACGGGCTTTTTTTATGTCTGTAATTTAGTGAACAACATGCTCACATAAATTAATCCATTAACGGCGGTTTTTACGTGCACGTGCACGGCGCTGTTTTTTCTCTTCTTCTTTGGCTGCCTTTTTAGCTTCTGCCGCGGCGCGTAAACCGGCGACCATTATTTCTTCTTCTTCACGCATGGCAGGGGTTTCCATGGTAATGCGGCCAATAATGCCATCACGAAGTTCGTTTATGAGTATTTCAGACATTTTATAAGTATCTATTTGATTACCACCACGAATGCAGCCACGTTTTTTGCCCGCCATTTCAACAAATTCCCAATCACTTTCTGGCAGTTCATCTATTTTATAACGTGCTTTTAAAAGTTCAGGATAGGCTTTCAATAAATATTCTGCCGTATAGCTTGCCACATCTTCGTATTCAAGCGCGGTATCACGTATCGCACCGGTAGCGCCTAAGCGATAACCCGAGTTCTCGTTTTCTACTTTTGGCCAAAGCATGCCTGGCGTATCGTAAAGCATAATGCCGTCTTCAAGCTTAATGCGCTGCTGCGCCTTGGTAACCGCAGGTTCATTCCCTGTTTTTGCCACTATACGACCGGCTAGTACATTAATTAATGTCGATTTACCCACATTTGGAATACCCATGATCATGGCTTTAATTTGCTTATCAGCCCCTACTTTGTGTGGCACCAATTTTTTACACAGCTCATTAATGCGGTGTACCTCAGCGGCTTTATCATGACCAAACGCAATGGCTTTTACGCCACTTTCTTGCTCAAAATAGTCTTTCCACGCTTGGGTCATTTTAGGGTCGGCTAAATCAGCCTTATTTAAAATTTTGATGACCGGCTTGCCTTCACGAAGCGTGGCTACCATCGGGTTTTCACTACTGTAAGGAATGCGTGCATCAAGCACTTCAATGATCACATCCATTTGCGGCATTATTTCTTTAATCTCATTACGGGCTTTATTCATGTGCCCAGGGAACCACTGTATTCCTGCTCTACTCATTTGATTTATAAACCTTTTATATCAACCCATAACACCATGGGGTACTGTGTGGGGTACTGGGTGAGTAATTTCGATTTATCACCTCAACTAATACTTATAAGTTTACAGCATTTACTGGCTCTATTGCATAAGTTTATGGTTAAGCCATAATAAGAATCATATTTGATAAAAAAAGAATGTTGCATGGTTCATTTCTTTTTTAATGGTCAATAAGATACCCCCCTAGATTTAGACTACTTGGCTAAGTTGTGTAGGTTAAGTAATGAATTTAGTGTTAATAACTTCCTTTGAAAGTTACTTTGAGTGCTCTATAGTTTGCTAACCACAAAGTACTTAATAGCCACAAAGAAAGCTTAAGGACTATTTCATCAGTATGCTAAAATGAACTTGATTTAGTAGCTAGAGATATAAATGAGCAATTCAAAAATAAACTTCATTCCTAAAATATGGTTCTTCGATATGGAGGGCACATTACTCCAAAAAGATTTCGCTTTAGATAATGGAAAGGTTGCTCCTAGTGCTTGGACCGTTTTAGCTAAATTAATTAGTGAGGAATGTTACTTAGAGGAAGAGTTATCAAAAGATCGGTGGAACGCTGGTGAATATAACGGCTACTTAGACTGGATGAAAGATACAATTCGTATTCAACAAGAACATGGCATAAAGAAATGGCATGTAGATGAAATTGTAAAGTCAGCAAAATTACATAATGGTGCTCATGAGCTAATAACATTAATAAAAGCGACTAATGCCAAGGTCGTATTAATTAGTGGTGGAATAAAGGCTTTAGCCGATAAGGTACAGCGAGAGCTAAAGATAGACCATGCTTTTAGTGCATGTGAGTACTTTTTCGATGACTTCGGTAACCTAGATTTTTATAACCTTTTACCTACAGACAACGAAGGTAAAGCAAGCTTCATGCAACAGATTGCAAAAGAATATGGTGTTCCTCCGTCTGAATGTGCATTTGTTGGAGATGGAAAAAATGATGTGGCGCTAGCTAAAAGTGTTGGTATTTCAGTTGCCTTTAATGCACAAATTGAGCTATCACAGATAGCAACATTTTCTATCAAACAAAAAAAAGGCCAAGAAAACCTTGCCTATATAAAAGAGTTAATCTTTAGTCCCGACTCTTTCTAAGTACTCTATTCTTTTGGTTAACACCTCAATTTTAAGCTCTAATGCTTTTTGCTTTTCAGTTACAAGGAGTTCATACTTCGAAATAGTTATTGGCGCTATAATAGTAATTAAAGCCAACGAAACAGAAAGCCATATAGCTGCTTTACCTAACTTTATCTCAGCAGCTTTACTTGCTACCTCTTCTGCAATTTGGGTTTTTAACAAATCCCTGTTTAAAAAATACTTTGGTAATCGAGAAATATCCTCTATTTTATACTTTAAATATGTATAGTAATCATAAACTCTAGGCTTGACTGCTTTTATATTTTTTTCATCAAAGTTCTCAAGTTTATGAAAAACAACTCGAAAAAATTCCTGCTCACTATCTATATCAAATTCTTTTGTAGAAAAGTTAGTAACTAGTGTGGACAGAGGCCCTTTAAAACCACTATCTACAATTCCTGTGTTTAATGCCAACATTCCTTTTTGCGACAGTCTATTTTTTAAAAAGACGTAGGCGACATAGCCTAGCCTCACATCTATTATTTCGGAAGATACTAAAGATACCATCTCTTGCGGCTTCAGTTTATGAGAATCCGAAGTTGCCACATTACCATCATCATTCTTTGAAATGATTGTTCTTACATGTAAATCAATACTTGATTTACCTAGATAGGTTGTGTCTAGTAATGAACCATCTGAAAAGCTTTTCACCAAACCTAAATTAATTGCTTCAAACGGGGATAATTGCACTTATGCTACTTCCTTATAACTTAATTAACTGTTTAAAAACGAAGCTTTTTATTACCTCTAAAGGCTCTATAAAACTGCATATAATAACAGGGTAATCATCTAGCAGATCTTCTTCCAAAATATTTTTCATGTTTGGCTCAGCCATGTACGCAGACTCAATTGGCCCATTATTACCAGGGAATATAAACATATTAGAGACATTGTTATCAGGGTATATTGATTTCACTGCTTTTGCGTAAAAGAACTGCTTGACTAAATCTGGCCAACCTGGCGCTGTTTCTAAACTTTTCGCAGCGTAATATTTAGCATCAATAACTGTAAAGTCCTCTGTATAGGGATCTCTAAGAACTATATCGGTTCTTTGCCCTTTCCTACTCGCTAACTTCAATTCACCATTTATTTTATATACTGGCTTAGCTAGCTTTTTATTAATAGGAAAAATATTTTTAAGCGTTTTTGATAGCATATGCTCCCACATACCCTCAAACCTTTTCACGCCAATAGAAAAATCACTTTTTTGTGACATACTTTCTAATTTTAGGTAGCTAATTAATTGTTTAATCAGATAGATATCACGGTCAGAGTAAGCGCGTGTTAACTCATTGTTTAGGTGATAAATCTTCGCATCATTACCCATTAATGAGGTAGGGACATCGATAAGCTGCTTAGTTATAGCTCCATCATCATCGTTAATTAACCAGCCGACTTTTTGATCTAAATTACGTAAAACTTCCGCATGAATTTTCGCGGTTTCACAGTTGGAATATACTCGCTTGATAGAACCTGCTAATTCTAAGTAAACAGGACTATCACCAGACGTATACGGTATAGATTGCTTAATCGTACGGTTCCAATCTACTTTCCCTGAGTTTACTTTCCTTTCAGATACTCTACGTGTGAAAAGACCGTTGTTGAAGTAGTCTTCAAATAAAGCAAATATTAAGCCTAGGTACTCTTGCCCATGAATACCTTCATCAACTAATTCATCAGCACTTATGGCATTATCTTTATCATCTAAATAACGTTTAAGTGCTTTCAATAAAGTTGCACATACTTTCTTCGTGCTTGACTCATCGATTTCTACATAGTCACTATTTCGGGGAAGAAATACAGCAATTTGATCGTCAAAGTTAATTAAGCCGCAAAACATAACTTTTTGTCCATTACCGTAAAGTAGCCCCTGCTTATTCAAATTTTGAACTAGCTTCTTGGGCATAGCTTTAACAATGCTTTGCCTATCTTCAAATAGATATAATTTACGCATTTTTAATTAAATCTATTCTGGTTGTTCATCTGCGACAACTTCTTGAACTTTTTGCGCTTCGCTTAATGCCTCAGATAACTTAGCCTCAAAGTTTTCAGAAAAGATAGGATTACCTTCTCCAAATTGATGTGACAACTGACCGAAAGTACCTGCTACTGATGTATTAAAAATCACATCACGCTTTCCATGACGAAGTACATCATCCCAGAGGTAAACTAATATTTTACCTTTTAGTGTATTATTAGCTTCTACAATAGTAGTGAGCTCTTCATCGGATACAAAGCGGTGGCCTAAAAGGCGATCTTCAGGGACTTGCAAGGAAGACAAGGTATCATTAACAACTTCAGCAAATACTTTCCAAGGTACTTCAGGCTTTGAATCATCAGCAAACGTTAGTTTGAAATTACCAACACCGGCCTGAGTAAAATCTATAGGTAAATATTCAAATAACCAACGCCTTTTAAAGGCGGTATCCATCGGCATGACCGATTGGTCACTACTATTCATAGTAGCAAGAATTGATAAGTTAGAAGGCAAGTAAAGCTCATTAAACTTATCTGGTTCATTTAGATTTTCTTTAATGTGAAGCAACATATCGGGATCAGAAGCTTCTATCTTATATTGGCTTTCACCTTGCATATTTCGATCTAGCAGCTGGAAAATCTCACCAAAAACAGCTGCGGCAGGCGCTCTATTAAGCTCTTCAATTACAAGATAAACATGTTTACTCGTATCATTTAAGGCTTCTATTAATGCCTTAGTGAATGGCCCAGGTCTAAACTCATAAGAAATCTTTTTTTCACCATTCGAATCTATCATAACTGGCTTTAAAGCGCCTACGAAATCACTGTACTGTGTGTCAGGGTGAAAAACCGTTGTGTAGCGACAATGGTACTCAGTTATTTTGTTTATACGATGACTCTTCCCTGTCCCTGGCGCACCATAGTAAATTTTATTTATGGCTTTTAAGTTATTAGTTGTATAAGTTGTTTGTAACTCTGTAATGGTATTATCTTTGATCTCAAACTCTTCTACATTCATTTTCGAGAAGTATGTCTTTAAATCTATATCTTGATTAAAGGCATTTATAAGGACTTTAAGCTTTGACGAGTTAGCTACAACTAAATTACAAGCTAATGCGATACTTGATTCATAAACATCACTACGATCTAAAGTTTTACCTTTGGCAGCCTCAGACTTACGACCAGTTTTTATCCACCAATCACGATCTGACATAAACTTTATAAAAAAGTCTTTCTCATCTGTATTAGTGATGAGGGTATCCAAAATTTCGATAAAGTCTTTCTCTATTTCTGAACCTTGATTCCCCCAAAGCTCACTTGGAAATTGTTTCAAGTAGGTATCAATATCTTTTGCGTTATAGCCTTCTGCTCTTAAACCTTTTTTGATCTCATCTATAACACTTTTATACTCAAAAATAGCACCATATAAGTCACTAAAGCAAAGGGCATACCACAACCCAGAAGATGGTACATCTGCACGTAGGCCTGCCTTTCCAATAAACGTGATTGAGAATGGGTTTATGACGTGTGTTCCAGACGAATCAACATTGCCGAGAGCTTTTATTAGTCGTGCTTTTAGCTCTTCATCGATTTGAACATCACTAGAATAATTCAATTTGGTGAATTGATTTTGACATTTATCAATTAAGGTATTGAGATTTTGTAGCAAAATTCCCTCTCACATATTGTCTGATCATTTATACAGTGCTATCCTACCAGGATTAAAACCGGATAAGTTAAATAGCATAATGAGTACTGTTTCAATGAATAAAGATATAGCAAGTCAAATCAAAAGTATACGAGAAAACTTAGGCTTAGGACGTACAGAATTTGCGAACTTACTTGGTATGGCTTCTACTGGTGAGAGAACAGTTAGGGGGTGGGAAACTGGCGAGCATAAACCTACAGCAAAAAAGCTAACTGATATATTCAATCTAGAATCAGAGTTAAAATCTCATTTAGAGAGTGCTCCTTTTAAACAAAAACCTTTATCAGAGTCTGAATTTACATTTATAGATTTATTTGCAGGAATTGGTGGGATCAGATTGCCTTTTCAAAAACTTGGTGGGCACTGTGTATTTACCTCTGAGTGGGATAAGTTTGCGCAAAAAACATACCTAACTAATTTTGGTGAAATGCCAAATGGTGACATTACTCAAATCGCTGCTTCAGACATTCCTGATCATGACATCCTTTTAGGAGGCTTCCCGTGTCAAGCATTCTCTCAAGCTGGCCTCAAACAAGGTTTTAGTGATACCCGTGGAACCATGTTTTTTGAAATTCAAAGGATACTCACTGAGAAAAAGCCTAAAGCTTTCGTTCTTGAAAACGTAAAGCAACTTCAGGGGCATGATAAAGGCCGTACCTTAAATACTATCTTAGATATTTTAAGGGGTAACTTTGATTTAGAAATACCTGATGATGTGCCTTTAAGTGAAGAGACAAGGCATGCGCTATCAGAGAAATTAAATTATTGGGTTGATTATAAAGTACTTAGGGCGGGTGACTTTGGCGCTCCTCAAAACAGAGAGCGCGTTTTCGTTGTAGGGTTTGATAAGAATTACTTTAAAGACTGTGACTTTAGTGAGCTATTTAACTGGCCGACCCCGCCTAAAACACCAACAAGAGTAGGTGATATTTTAGAAGACTTAAGCGCTATAGCCCCTAGTGATGATAAGTTTACAATATCGGAGAAATTATGGGCAGGCCACCAGCGCAGAAAAGAAGAGCATAAAACTAAAGGGAATGGCTTTGGTTACTCGCTGTTTAATGCTGAAAGTGAATATGCAAATACAATCAGTGCTCGTTACTACAAAGACGGCTCTGAGATTTTAATTGATCAATCAGAACTTGGTAAGCGCCCTAGAAAGCTAACGCCCAGAGAGTGTGCTCGATTACAGGGCTTTCCTGAAGAATATATTGTAGATGCAGTTTCTCAAGGTCAAATATATAAGCAGTTTGGTAATTCTGTTTGTATGAAGGTTGTTGATGCATTAGCAAATGAAGTAGTAAAAACTCTACTAAATATTAATAAATAATAGAGTTTCTTTAAATACGAAATTATTAACTGTAGCGGGAAACTACTAGTTTATCCCATAAGTTATTGCTAGCTCTCCAGTGTGAATAGGGTCTACGGTTTCCTTGATACATTCCAGAATCAAAGAAAACATGCCCTTCTCGCACTAAATTAAGCCAATTTTCGTAGTTCATCGGTTCACCAAAAACAATTGCGTCAAAAACACCACAACCATTAAGAGTACACTTGAACCAACC
Organism: Pseudoalteromonas sp. P1-7a; assembly: GCF_001401855.1. Lineage (NCBI taxonomy): Bacteria > Pseudomonadati > Pseudomonadota > Gammaproteobacteria > Alteromonadales > Pseudoalteromonadaceae > Pseudoalteromonas > Pseudoalteromonas sp. P1-7a. Next base: position 48,193 of record NZ_LKDU01000010.1, read on the forward strand.
TTTTTGGTTGAATTTTCGCTCTAACTTAGGCTTTATTTTTGCTTTCGTCCATTGAGCCACTAGTAAATTTTGCTTTTGTAATTCCTTAGGAATTATATCAGACTTATTTTTACGCATATCAGCAGAGTAATTGTAAATTGCTTGTATATCTTGTCCTGGTGTGATGATTAACTTTTGCCCAAATCGATTAAACTGTTTTACTTTAGGAACAGGCATTCCAGACCACGAGTATCGATCTTCTTTATTTGGGTTAGCTTGACCGAAAGCAACTAAAAACTCTTTATCTCTATTTAATTTTTTTATTGTTGGCTCAGAACGATAGCGACCCCAAAGTGATTTGTCTGGAGACCAATCACCAAAAGATGTTTTAGATGCGGTATGAGTCTTCATTTCATAACCAAAAATATCAGCTAAATTACTAGAATTAGCCTTAATACCCATCTGTCTTTCTAACCAATGACCATGACTTCCATGATGACGTCGACCTTGAACTTCTGGCTTTTTACCTTTTACATTGTTGATAAAAAGTTCAATAATTTTTTTCTTGTTTAACTCCATTTAATCATCCTTGTAACTTTACTCATCAAAAAATTAATCGCTAATATAATGTTTTGTACCTGTAAAGACAAATTATTTAAGGCTGTCGATAAGCTACTTTTTAACTGGCAATTCATTTAATTGCGCTATACTGGCGCAAATTTTTTTAGATTAGATATTATGGCTCTTAAATCTACCATTATTAAAGCGCAATTATCGTTAAGCGATATGGACCGCCACGTGTACCAAGACTTTAATTTAACGTTGGCACAGCATCCCTCTGAAACCGAACAACGCTTGATGATTCGCTTATTAGCCTATGCGCTAAACAGTTGTGATGGCTTAGAATTTACCAAAGGCTTAAGTGCCGACGATGAACCTGAGCTTTGGCATGTAAACTACAGTGAGGAAATAGAGCTGTGGATTGAGCTGGGTTTGCCAGATGAAAAGCGCCTTAAAAAAGCCTGTAATAAAGCTAAAAAAGTAGTGCTTTATACCTATGGCGAAAACAACCAAGCTATTTGGTGGCAAAAACATCAACCTAAGTTGTACGATTTTAAAAACTTAAGTATTTTTAGCCTTGATTACGCCGCTACTCAGGCACTTGCAGATTTAGCAGACCGCAATATAAAACTTACCATTACCGTTCAAGATGGTGATGTGTGGGTCAGCTCTAATACGGCTAATATTGAAATAAAACCACAACAGTTAATGTAAATTGTAGGTAAGGGCGTATGAAAATAAACCACGTTATTGTATTACACGGCCTTTATATGTCGGGCTTTGTTATGCGCCCGCTGTGCTCTCGTCTTGAACAGTCTGGCGTTAAAGTACTTAATCTCACTTACAATACGCTCGACCCTAATTTAAGCACCATATTTAAACAAATTGATGAGTTTATTGGTGATGAGCCTTCTGCATTGGTATGCCACTCTATGGGCGGTTTAATTGCGCGCGCTTACTTAGAGGCAGGCTCGCAAGCGAGCCAGTGCGTCACTAAAGTAATTACACTCGGCACGCCTCACCAAGGCAGCCACATAGCGAAAAAAATGAAGCAAAAAGGGTTTGAAACCTTTTTAAAAAACAGCGTTGAATTTTTACTCACCAAAAATGGTAATTGGCCGTTTAAGGCCAAGCTTTACAGTATTGCTGGCGATTTGCCCATTGGCTTAATGCCGTTAATTGTAAAAGGCAGCCAATCAGACGGCACTGTACTACTTGATGAAACCAAGCTTAAAGGCATGGCTGAGCATAAAGTGTTTCATTTAAGCCACACCAGTATGATTTACTCTCGCCAAGTGCTTGAATACATTATTAAGTGTCTTAACGAAGCAGCCTAGCCTTCTCCCGCCTCTGCTATTTTATAACTGATTAAAAATATTACCCCTAAAATAAGTGGCATTGGCGCGGCAATGTAACCAAACGTGTCAGCATTGGCAAAGCTTGCGCCAGCCAAGTGCGCCACCAGCCCTAACACAAAGGCTATAACGGCTATACCTACCACTATTAATTCTGCTTTATTTTGTTTTACTGTTTTTGCATCCATAATTGCTCTCCAATAAATTTAAAATATTTATATAGCTCGAGAGAATTATGCGCTACAGCCACAGGCATTTACTGATTTAGATCAATACATCAAATAGCCAATATTCAACCTTGTAGAAAACTTGTTTTAGATCATAATTTATCCATGTTTTGTCTTTATTTTATTGTTAAGGGGTAGAATTTTAATAAATTCGTTCCATCTATATTGTATGCGTCATTTGTTGTGCTTTACGTTACTAATAGTTAAGACCTATTACACCGAGTGGTTTAAACGATTTTACTAATTAACAGCACTAAGCAATAATGATCATCAGTTCATAAATAAACGGTTCATCAAGGAGCAAGGTATGTCACAGGTAAATGCAATTGGTTTAAACAGCGCAAAAAGCGAAGACATTGTTAAGTCACTCAATACATTATTGAGCAGCTACCAAATTCAATACATGAATGCGCGCGGTTTTCATTGGAATATTAAAGGCCGTAACTTTTTTGAATTACATATTAAATTTGAAGAGATTTACAACCTTCTGCTTGAAAAAGTAGATGAAATTGCTGAACGTATTTTAACGTTAGACGGCGCACCATTACATGCGTTTTCTGATTACTTAGAAGTCAGTGAAATTAAAGAAGCTAAAAACATTAGCGATGGTACCGCAGCCGTAGAAAACCTATTAGCTGGTTACAGCACACTAATTAAAATGCAACGTGAAGTACTTACTCAAGCAGGTGATGCAGATGATGAAGGTACAGCGTCATTAATGGGTGATTATATTTCAGAGCAAGAAAAGCTAGTATGGATGTTAAAAGCGTACTTAGACTAGGCCAAAAAAAAGCCCTCAAAAGGCGAGGGCTACAAATAGGGAGAATCGTAAATTTCTTTGCGATTCGGATACTATAGTAGCGCCCCCTACTGACTAAACAACGCCACTGTTACCAGTGGCGTTGTTTTTGGTTTAAGCGGTACGTAAACCATTTTAAAGTAATCCAGCCCACCCTTATCGCACTTGCATAAAAAAGCCCCAGCAATGGCTGAGGCTTTTGTTAACAGTATTAAAGGTTAAAATTTACTTCTAAAACCAATGTAGAAGGTTTGTCCGATTGGGTCATATGTACCTGCGTCGGTTTCAGTACCTGTGCTTGAGCCACTTACACCTGACAGTATACGCGGAGGCTCTTTATCAAATAAGTTGTTAGCACCGGCGTATAGCTCTACCGCGTCACTTATATGGTAGCTTGCTTGTACATCGTGGTAGGTTACTGAGCCAATACCCACACCACCAGCAGGAATACCAAAGCCACTTAAGAATTGATCATCAAAGTCAGCAGCCCCTATGTAAGTCATGCTCCAGTTAAAGTCAAAGTCATCAAGCTTATAGCCTAAGTTCCAGTTAGCTTTGTGTTCAGATGCGCCAATTTCACCAGCAAATTCATCTTTATCTGCACCAGGTAACGGAATGGTGTAACCATCAATCAAGTAAGTGTATGCAAGGCGAGTTCTAAATGCGCCTGGGCCAATATCGGCAGAGTAAGTAAGTGTTAAATCCACACCCTCTGTACCTAAACCACCACTATTTGATACACCGCTATCGATAAACTCAAGCGAGCCTGCACTGTTATTACCTGATGGACCGCTTCGACGAGTTATAAAGCTACAGAAACTATCATCGCCACCACCGTAACACTGGTCTAAAATAAACTGACGTGGTGTAGATACAATCGCATCCGTGATTTCTATGTCAAAATAATCTAGGGTAACGTCAAGGCCTGAAATTAGCTCCTCTGGAGTAAATACCACACCTACAGTCACTGAGTCACCAACCTCTTCTTTTAAGTCTGGGTTACCACGGTTAAAACCACTAATGCCCTGTAAATCAGATTGATTAAGGGTAAACTCCCCGTTTGATGCAATATTATTTGCAACACCCACATCGGCACGACATGCATCACCAACAGCGCCACCGCCGCTGTTTGTAACACCTATACATGGATCATTTAAACCACTTGGGAAGGTTTGCGAAGGCGGTGAAAATAACTCATCAATATTAGGCGCACGTGTAGAGCGGGCGCGGGTAGCACGAAGGCGTAAGCTATCCATCACTTCCCAATCAACACCTACGTTCCAGCTTTCTGTATTACCCACTGTTGAGTAGTCAGATAAACGCACTGCTGCGTTCATTGTTACGGCATCCAACACTGGGATATTCGCCTCAACATAGTATTCAGTTACATCAAAAGAGCCTTCGGTTGCAGGGATTGCATTACCGGCATTTAAGCCTGCCTGCTGTAGAGCATCAAATTCACTACGAGAAAACTCTTCGCGGTACTCAAAACCAGCTGCTATACCTACCATACCTGCAGGCAGCTCAAATAAATCACCTGAAACGTTACCGCCAATAATTTCTTGTTCTACCGATGTAGAAAGCGTGCTTGGTGCACTTACAAAATCAATTGCACCTTGCGATAGTGAATTAAATCCGTAAATGTTCACTGGCGCACAATTAAAGCCACGCGCTGTTGCATCAATACAAATCGCTTCGTCGGTAATGCCGTCACCATCTAAGTCTTGGCTATCAATGACGGCCTCTAAACCTTGACGAAAGCTTTGTACATTTACTAAGCCACCAGAGACTTGCGACTCTTTCGTTTTACCGTACACATAATAGGTATCGTAAAACCAGCTGTCGTTAATTTCACCCTGAAAGCCCACCGCTAAGCGGAATGTATCACGCTCTGCACGAGCACCACGGTTACCTACATCACTTAAGCGTTTTGCAAAGAAGATATCACGCGCACCATCACCATCAGTGTCTGTTGCTGCATTGTAGATATCATCTGGTACAAAAGCGTTTCTGAGCATTTCACCATTTACATCAAATTCAATAGGCACACGACCATTAGCATAAATGTCATCTGAGGCGAACGGGAAAGGCTCTAATTCTGAAATAGTGGTACTAGAAGCATACGTCCCTTCAAAAAAGAAACTGTGTTTATCAGTAAGCTCATAACTACCATTTGAGGCGAACAGGTAGCGCTCTGTAGGTATAGCGATAGTACGTACACCACTTCGGTTAAAGCCGTTAGCATCTATACCGTCACCGCCATTGGTGCTAAACGAGTCTTGTAAGTTGTTGTTTGGGTCATAAGTAAAGCGTGTATCGCCTGCATCAAAACGCCCTTGCGGAGGAAATGATGAGAAAAACGGATTTACAGCTTCAAAAATAGAACCTGGATTTGCCGCCGGATCGTCTTCAAAATAAATACCTGAAAACTGATCTACTGCAGAGCGCTCACGGTCGCGTGAAAACACAGCGCCTTGGTCTGAGTAGCCTAAGTGGAACATGGCTTGACCTTTGCCATCACCCGTAGTTAAACCCGAGGTAAAAGAAAACTGGCGCGATTCATCATCGCCCTCGCTTGACTCGCCGTACTGGCCTTCAAACTCTACGCCTTCAAAATCATCTTTGAGTACAAAGTTAACTACACCCGCAACCGCATCAGAGCCATATACTGATGAGGCACCACCAGTCATAATTTCCACACGCTCAATAAATTGGCTAGGTATAGTATTTAAATCAACTGCCGAGCTACCTGGCACACCCGATACGTAACGGCGACCATTAACAAGTACTAAAGTACGATTTGAACCTAAGTTACGCAAATCAACAGTAGCTACACCCGCGCTTGCCGTTGAAAAGTTAGAGTTAGTACGGCTAATAGCCGGAGAGCCAAATGCCGGGTTTTCTAGCAATAGGTTTTGAATATTTAGAGAACCTGATGCATCAATTGCCTCGCCACTTACCACCTGTATAGGTGCTGATGACATTGCCTCTGCTGAACGAATACGAGAACCCGTTACTTGCACGCGTTCTATTTTTTCAATTTCGTCTTCTTCTGCAGCTACACCTTGAAAAGAGAAGCCAGCTAGCACTGTCGCACTAAGCGCTAAAGACAAAGAAGATCGTTTAAATGTACGACAACCTGAGTTATTTATTTTTTTCATACTATAATGTCCCTGAATTGTTATTTTTGTAACTAGCTAGTTACAAACAATTAAACATTAAGTGGAATAATTTTAAGACACTATGTGCATTATTTAACTGGCGTTTAGTTTGGTATAAGCAGCAGGATTTATGGGATGAAGGCATTTATCCCAGATTGTTATAGGTTAGATTGAATTTTTTTTAACATTTTTTATTAAATACACGGTCTTTATAACTACACACTTTAGAGATGGAATTTTCTATGATTACTTACTTTCATGCACTAATTAGAGTTAACACGAGCAAACTTGCAACATTCTTAGCTCAACAAGTACAAGCTCACCGCCATTTTGACTCGCAAACGCAGCTGCCCGAGCAGCGTTTAGATCAAATAGATACCACTCGTTTTAATGTGCTTTTTTACGAATTATCTAATTTAAATGATCCCACTCAGATAGTGCACCTAACTGAACTGACTAAAACAATGAAAGTGGTCATAATTGCTAGGTCGGCTGAGTTTGCTAATTTTGCGTTTGAAGTCGGCGCAGTCGATTTTTTAACGACCGATGTAACCACCTCTAGGCTTGAAAAGTGTTTCGAGAAGCTTATTCATTTATGTCCATTAGCTACACAAGCAGAGCGCCTGTTAAAAACAGCACATGAAAACGAGCAACCTATTGCTGCACATATTGTTGTTAAAGATGTAGGAAAAGTACGTTTAATAGATATTAACGATATTGTATGGATAAACGGCGCGGGTAATTATGTAGAGCTACACTTTAATGGCAGCAGCGCCCCTGTTTTACATCGTGAAACAATGAAAAACATTGAACAACAGCTAGAGCCTGAAGGTTTTATACGCATTCACCGCTCCACGCTTGTTAGAAAACATGCCATTAAGGAGCTTATGCCAACAGATAGCGGCGACTATAAAGTTAAGCTTAAAAACAACATCTCATTAAATTTATCAAGAAGATACAAAAACTGCTTAGAGAGCATTATAAGCCCTGTTGCATAGGGCTTATAATGGCTTTTTACCAATAGTTTTTTATGTATTCATCGTCTGGGTGTTGTTGTAGGTAATTTTCTGAGTCTTTATAAAAATTTACCTCTACATCACTGCTGTTCCAGACTTTTTCAAACATGTTTTTAGCGATAATGTTTGCATACAAGTAATCTACGCGTTCGTAGCCACGCTCTTTAACGCTGGCAAAGTACGTCTCTAGCGAGTCCATACTATCTACCGTTATTAACTCAAACTCTTCTAAGTTAACTACAACAAACTTGACTGCGCCTTTAGGGTGCATACTTAATTCGTTAACCACACCATTGGTTAGTAAATTAATTCCTTCGTTATTAAAACTACCAAAGAGCTTTAAATACATAGTGGGTGGCTGAGAGCAAATCTGAAACTCTCCGTGTGCTCCAAACATAAATAACCTTATATTTATCAGTGCTTCATTAAAGCTTAATACATTTTGCGTATTTTGCAGCTAATTTATTAGTGCAATAAAAAAGGCCATTTCGAGCGCTTTTTCCTCTAGACTTTTAAAGCGGCCTGATGCGCCGCCATGGCCGGCATCCATATCCGTTTTAAAAACCAATATGTTATTATCCGTTTTTAGCTCTCGCATTTTCGCCACCCATTTCATAGGCTCCCAATATTGCACTTGAGAGTCGTGCAGGCCTGTGGTCACTAAAATATGCGGGTAGTCTTTGGCGCTGATATTATCGTACGGTGAGTACTTAGCTATAACATCATAAAAATGTTCATTGTTTGGGTTGCCCCATTCATCATACTCGTTAGTGGTAAGTGGAATACTTTCATCCAACATGGTGGTTAACACATCTAAAAATGGCACATGGCACCCTACACCTAAATAAAGCGCTGGCGCTTGGTTTAAAACAGCCCCCATCAATAAGCCTCCTGCGCTGCCGCCAGAGGCAAACACTTTGTTTTTATCACCGTAGCCTTGCTCAACAAGAGCCCTTGTAATATCAATAAAGTCGTTAAAACTATTTTGTTTATGCTCTTTTTTACCTTGCTCGTACCAGTGGCGTCCTAGCATTTCGGAGCCTCTAACATGTGCAATAGCATACACAAAGCCGCGGTCTAGCAAACTCAATGAAGTACTCGAGAAGCTCGGATCTATCGTGTAACCATATGCGCCATAGCCGTATTGAAACAGCGGGTTAGTGCCATCTTTGGTAAAGGTGTCTTTTCTATAAACTAAAGAAACAGGTACTTGCACGCCATCGCGTGCTGTCACAAGTAAGCGCTCAGAGGCATAAAGTGCACTATTAAACCCACCCAGTACTTGCTGCTGTTTAAGTAATGTTTTTTCACCCGAGGCTAAATCAACATTGTACAACGTTCCTGGCGTGGTGAGACTTGAATAATAAATACGGACCGAGCGCGCCTGGGGCTCGGGGTTCATCGCTACAGCGGCATAGTAGCACGGGTCACTAAATTCAAGCGCCATGCGTGCTTGGGCTTTATTAATCACAACAAAGCGAGCTTGGCCTTGTTCGCGCTCAGTTAATACTAAAAAGTCATCAAATATTTCTACGCCTTCAAGCAACACATGCTCACGGTGCGCGGTGTGCTCTTGCCACTGCGTTTTATCTGCGATTGTTTCGCTTGTTGCCGTCATCAGTCTGAAATTTTTAGCCTGCCAGTTGGTTACTATGTAAAAAGTATCGCCATGTTTATCAATATCAAACTCATGACCTTCCTCACGCGGCAGCAAGGGGTAAAACTCTCCTTGCGGGTTATTGGCATCAAGCACCCACGTATCATTTGTTTCGGTGGTGGCTAAATCAATAATAATTAAGCTCTCATCGCGGCTTTTACCCAAGCCCATAAAAAAGCTTTTATCGTGCTCTTCGTACACCATGACATCTTGGCTTTGCGCTGTGCCTAACTCGTGCCTAAACACCTGAAAACCCAGTAGCGTTTGTAAGTCTTTTTTAACGTAAAATACGGTTTTATTGTCGTTAGCCCAAACAATTTGCCCTTCGGTATTTTCTAAAACATCGCTGAGCATTTCACCGGTTTGCAAATTTTTAAAATGTACGCTGTAAATTCTACGCCCTTCGGTATCTTCACTGTAGGCCATTAATTGCTCGCATGGGCTTAGCGCTACTTCACCTAGTTCATAAAATTCATGGTTTTGGGCTAAAACATTTACATCAAGTAGTAACTGCTTGTTATCAGTATTAATGCTCGTGCTTCTGTAATGGCGTGAATACTCATCATCGCCCCGAACCTCTGAGTGGTACCAGTACTGACCATCTTTTACCGGTACCGTGTTGTCATCTTTTACGATGCGCCCTTTTAGTTCTTCAAAAATACTGTTTTGTAGCGGTTTTATCGCGGCTAGTTGCTCATCGCAATATGCATTTTCGGCTGCTAAATGGGCGAGTATTTCTTCGTTTTCGCGCTCATCATCACGCATCCAGTAGTAGTTATCGGTGCGCGTTTTATTGTGCATAGTTAATTGATGGGGCTGCTTTTTAGCAACAGGAAAACGAGCTAATGATTGAGAAGAAAATTCACTTAATGACACAACAAAACCGTATAAAAAATAACAATGCGGGCAGTTTATCATAAAAATAAAAAAGCCCACTCATAGTGAGTGGGCTTGAGGTATAAGTCCAAATTTTAAAATTACTGCAATTTTATTCTTGTCATTACACCCATGGGAAGTTGGTTTTTATTTTAAAAGCGCTAAGAGACCTTAGTCCACGCCATCGCCCAGCTTTTTCCCACACCAGGTTCAAAGCTTGGGTCTTTATCATTATTGGTTCTGCAAAACTGGCTAAATGGCCATGCCTTACACTGGTATATGTAACCTGTTTTAAGTTGTAGTACCTTAGTGCCCGCATTGTATTTTTCGCTACACTGAGGGTATACGTAATCATATTCTTGGTCGTTGTATTGTATTAAGTTGTCACACTTTGCTACACAATGAAACTCAACCTGTGCTTTATTAATACCGCTACTTTCTAGGGCAAATATTTCGTTATTTCGATAAGCTACAACCAAACCTTGCTTGGTCATTCTGCCTGCACTTACTAAAGGGACATGCACGTTTATATATTCAGCAACTAACCGTGGCCAAGCATGAGGCTCACCTTGTTCCAAAGAGGTAATTTTATATTCAAACGATAAATCAACGAGCTCTCCTTGCATGTCTGAAAAGGTTACACTAATCACATCTCCAATGAATAATTGGGTATGATGATTTAAACAACCTATAGTTGACCATTTTCCACAGGCCAACGACGTATGCATAAACACAGTAACACCTTAAGAGTCACAAAATTTTATCCATTTCATATGGATACACAAAAACGACACTGAGAGCAAGCGATACCGTACAATAATCACCCAGCAGCCCCGCTATCATAGTTTAAACCTTAGACCGGAAACTTTGCGTCTTAGCCTTTCGACTAATTTGCCAACAGAAAAATGATTATAAAACGGGCGCATGGTTTATTCAAACAAAAGAATGTAACCGAGATTTTTATGCAATCCTTAATAATTAAAAAGCCAACTCGCTAGAGTTGGCTTTAAGTGGTTTAAGATGTTTGATTTATAGGCGCTTTTCGTCTAAAAACTTTTCGAAAAACCATTTTAAACACGTTACCAATATCGCCTAAAATTATGTATAAACATGGCACCAATATAAGCGTAATAAGTGTTGCGAACATCACAGCAAAGCCAAGCGCTACAGCCATAGGGATTACAAACTTAGCTTGTAAGCTGGTTTCAAACATTATGGGCAACACACCTGCGAAGGTGGTAATTGAGGTGAGTAATATTGCCCTAAAGCGTGCGCAACCGGCTTCTATTACCGCGTTTTTAACGCTTACACCCTCTCGGCGTACTTGGTTTACGTAGTCGGTCATTACCAACGAGTCGTTTATTACTACGCCGGCCGCGGCGATTAAACCAAAGCCCGACATTAAGCTAATGTCTAAATCAAACCAAAAGTGACCCCAAATAGCCCCCGTTAAACTAAACGGAATAACCGACATAACAATAAGCGGCTGGGCGTAACTTTTAAGTGGTACGGCAAGTAATATATAAACTAAAATCATGCCGCCTACAAAAAACAGAAACTGCTCATTAGCTTGCGCTTGTTGCTCTTCTATTGCACCACCTAACTCTGATTTAACGCTTGGGTATTCCTCTTTAAGCTGTGGCAATAAGTTTTCTTTTACTTGTGAAACCACTTCGCCTGGCTCTATAACTTCTTCATCAATACTGCCGTACACATACACTGTACGATAACCGCCCTCACGGCGAATATAGCTAATCCCTGGCGTTTCGGTTAGCTCAACTACATCACCTAAAAGTACTTCACGCCCTTGCGGTGTTGTAACTACTGTGTGTTTTAGCGATGAAAACGCTTCGCGAGTCAGTTTAGGGTAACGTACCATTACTCTTACTTCTTCGCCGTTACGTATTACACGCTGCGCTTCGCCACCATAAAAACTGGCGCCTACCTGGTTTGCAATATTAGCAAGGTCGAGCCCTAAATCGTAAGCGACAGGTTTTAAGCTCATTTGCACTTCTTTGCTAGCAGGGTCAATGGTCGAGCTTATATCAAACAAGCCTTTTTGTTGCTGCAGTAGCTGAATAAAACGACGGCCTGCGGCATTAAGCGTATCTATATCAGAGCCAAATAGTAAATAACCAAACTCGCCTTCACCGGTGCCGCCACCACCGCCAACATCATCTTCAATAGTGAGTGACTTAATGCCTGCAATGGTAGGCATGGCTTCTCGCCAGCGGCGCGAAAGTTCAAACGCGTTATAAGGTCGTAATTCTTCATCAACTAACGGCGCAAGTAACTGAGACTCGGTTCTACCTTGATTAAATACCAGTACATCACGAATTATTTTTTGGCCAAATTCACGCTCTGTTTCTTCATCAACTCGCAACACCATGGCTTCTACTTCACGAATAGCTGCAATAGTTTGTAAGTCAGACACATTGTCGTTCATTTCTATATGAATTTGCGGAAAATCATGTGGCACTTTTGGCGTAGGTACAGTACGTACTTTATTTGATGTGATAAGCGCAATGCTTATAAAAAACATAGCAATAAAGCCAAACAATACCGTCCAGCGCCAGTCTACACAGCGGGATATAAAACGCTTATAAGGGCCATTTACAAAACCAAAAAAGCGCATATTAAACCTATCGCGCCAGCCACCTTTTTTAATAGGTGAAAAGTGCGTGTGGGCAATATGCGCCGGTAAAATAAGTTTTGACTCAACTAAGCTAAATACTAAACACAGTATTACTACTACAGCAATCGCGTAAAAGAAGGCACTTTCTGGCCCACTCGATAGTGTAAATGGGGCAAACACCGCAATGGTTGTTAATACACCAAATGTAGCAGGGGTTGCTACACGGTTTGCACCACGAACGACGTTTTCAACTCCGCCTCCGCTTTTTTCTACCTCAGTATAAGCGGCTTCCCCTATTACTATGGCGTCATCAACCACAATACCGAGCACCATAATAAATGCAAACAACGAAATTATATTAATGCTTATACCAAATAACGGCATTAGCATCATTGCCCCTAAAAAGCACACCGGTAAGCCAATCATTACCCAAAGCGCTAATTTAAAGCGCAAGAATAACGAAAGCATAATAGCGACTAATATTGCCCCTTGAAACAAGTTAGCTTTCATCATATCAAGGCGCGCATTTAGGTAGTACGTCATGTCCATTAATGGCTCTAACCTAACACCCGGTGGTAGCTGGGTATTCTTTTGCTCAATATATGCTTTAACCGACTCGGCAACCGGAATCATGTTTTGATCTTGCGTAGCCTTTACCGACATATACACTGCGTTTTCGCCGTTAAATTTAAAGTAGCGCTCGCCTTCGGTAAATTGGTCTTTGATAACGGCAACGTCTTGAAGCAACACTTTAGCGCCGTATTCGCCTATTTTTACCGGTATTTGCCTAAACTCATCACCAGAGTAATACTGGTTTTCAACCCGAACAGAAATAACCCCCGCATCGGTTGTTAGTTGCCCCGCCGAAAAGTTAGCAGAATAACTGCGCACCGCGTTCATTACATCGCTTAGGGTTAAATTGTATTGGCGTAACGTATCAGGGTCGATTTCGATGGCAATTTCATCAAGCGGCACATCGTTTTCTACCAACGATACGTTAGATAGCTGTAATAGCTCATCTTCAATTTGATTAGCAATTGGTTTGAGTTCTGTCAGCGGCAAATCGGCAACTAAGGTCATCCCTATAACATCTTGCCTAAACTCAATCTGACTTATGGTGACCGGTTCCATGCCCGCAGGAAAGGTTGCAATACCATCAACACGCAGCTTTACCTTATCAAGCACATCGGTAAGCTCTGCATCGGTGTTAATTTCAAGGCTTGCCCTACCGCCATTTCTAAAGGCGCGGTACACGCCCTTTTTAATTTCGGTCACATCCTTTAGTGATTCTTCAATTTTTATAAGAATGCTTTCTTCAATTTCTTGTGGTGAAGCACCGGGGTAATTGGCCTCAACATTAATGTAGTTAATTTCTACATTAGGAAACATTTGGCGCTGAATAGTTAAGTAGCTAATAACCCCCATAATGATGATAAAAACCATCATTAGGTTGGCTGCAACAGAGTTTTTAGCAAAATAAGCTATTAACCCTGTTTGTTTTTTTTCAATTGATTCGTTCATTAATTTACACCTTACAACTGTTGCGCTTCAGCGCTACTTTCGGTGTTTGTATTAGCGTTACTTGGCTCGCTCATGCCAGCCACTTTTACCTGCATGCCTTTTTGTGGGTACTCAGGTAACGTGGTAACCAACTTATCATCGGCATTAAGTCCGCTGCTAATATAAAAGTACTCGCCTTCTTCTCTCACTACGGTTACTTTGCGCGGTTCAAGCTCTTGGTTTTCGTTAACTATCCACACCGTTTGGTTATTTACTAATGATTGCGGCAAACGGTAAATATTATTAAGCATGGCGCCTGCAAAGTTAACCTGCACGTAGCTGCCAAATTTAATAGCCGGTTGCTGTGTTTTTAAGCCGTATGGGTCTTCAATACGTACCACTAAGCTGCTCATGCGCGTCGCGTTATCTACAATACCTAGGTCGCGGTCAATCACGCCTTCACGTGTAAAACTGTTTAACCCTTTTTGAATAATAGTGGCCTTAATGCCCTTAATTCGCTCCGGTAAAAATACGCTATCAAAACCAGCAATAGGAATAATAACCTCTGCTGTTTCTATATTATTTAAATCAGCCACTTGTGCACCCATAGCCACAAACTGGCCAACGCCTACATTACGGCTCACTACTAACGCATCGTATGGGGCTTTTATATCGCAGTTTTCTAAATCACGTTGTGCTCTTTTTAATGCGGCTTGCGCCGACTTAACCGCTGCTTGGGCGCTTAACACCTGCGGTTTACGTAAAAATAAGTCTGTACGTGCTTTATTCGGAAAACGCTTTGCTTCGTCTTCGGCTACTTTTGCCTGCGCTTGCTCTTCAATTAAGGCTGCTTTGGCACGCGCTAAATCGGCTTCGGCAACTAAAACGGCTGCTTCGTAGTTGTCTTTTTCAATACTAATAAGTGTATCGCCACGAGAAACCACGCCACCAGCTACAAAACTAGGATGCCAGCTAATTACTTCCCCCGACACCTGCGCCGCCAACTGTGTGTTTTCTAATGGTTTTATTTCGCCGTAGCTGTTTATTATTACTTGGTGATTATTAGCTTCTACAGGCTCAACTTGCACGGTGGGTCGTGTATCTACTGCTGTTTTATTTTGATCTTCTTGTGCAATAGCGTTTATTCCCATAAAGCCCACTACACCAATGGCTAATGCTACAAATGGGAACACCCATCTCAGTGAATTTGATTGCATATCCTAATTACCTCATATTTCTACTAACACTATAATAACAGAGCGCAATAAAACATTAACCTGACATTTGTAAGCAACTGTTACAAATCAAATTGGGCACTGAATTTAGTTGTGTACCCGTTAACAAACACCTGCTACTCATCGCATTTATTATATTTTGTTACAAACTTTTACTATTTAAAATCAACAAATTACAAGTTTAGGCTATTATTTCATCGAGAACATGTGCGAACAGTTTTTAATTTACGTACAGTCACCCTTAATAAATAACAGCGAAAAAGATTATTACAATGAAATTAACAACCCTTGCGCTAACACTGAGTATAGCGCTAAGCGGCCACGCAGTGGCTGATGATAAAAAAGAAGACAAAAAAGTAAAAACCCTGAGCGAAATGGTCGAAGGACAAACCGAATTTTCAGGTATTTTTAATTTATACCAAGACCAAAAAACCGGTGAACACTTAATGGTGATCACCGAGTCGCAGCTTAATACCCCTTTTGTATACTTTGCCCATACAGTCGACGGTGTCACTGATGCCGGGCATTATCGCGGCGCCTATAGAGAAACCAAGCTCATTGAGTTTAGAAAATACTTTGACCGCATAGATATAGTGAGCAAAACACCTCGCTATAAATTTGATCAAAACAGCGCCATTGCCAAAGCAAGCAATGCCAACATCAGCGAAGCCGTTTTAGCCAGCATTAAAATAGAAAAAGAAGAAGAAGGTAAAATAGCCTTTAAGGTCAACAAGCTATTTTTAAGTGAAGCGCTACACAAGGTATCGCCAACGCCAAACCCAGCCGATAAAAACGCTAAAAAACGCTTTAAAGTAGGTAAATTAAATACTAAAAAGTCGCGTATTGTTAAACAGCGCCCCTACCCAAACAACTTAGATATAGTCGTTGATTACGTATTTAGTAATGCCAGTCCCACCGTGCGTGGTACAAGTGCCGTAAGTGACCCGCGCAATATCTCTGTAAAGGTCCAGCACTCTTTTGTGGCATTACCTAAAAACGATTACCAACCACGTAAAGATGATGCGCGCATAGGTTATTTCACCAATCAATTTGATCTAATGACCTCAACCGATTGGGCGCCCTATGACGATGTTATTAAGCGCTGGGATCTACAAAAGAAAAACCCTGATGCTGAACTTTCTGAGCCGGTAAAACCAATTACCTGGTGGATAGAAAACACCACCCCTGTAGAGTGGCGCGACACAATACGCGATGCTGTGCTTACATGGAATAGCTCGTTTGAAAAAGCCGGTTTTAAAAACGCACTCGAAGTTAAAGTACAACCCGATGACGCAACGTGGGATGCTGGTGATATTAACTACAACGTACTGCGTTGGACTTCATCGCCAAAACCGCCATTTGGCGGCTACGGACCGGCTCTTGCCAACCCACTAACAGGTGAAATACTCGGCTCAGACATTATGCTTGAGTTTGTATTTATGAAAAACCGCTGGATTTACGACACGCTATACACCCAAGGCACAATGAGCCACGGCCAACACCTGCCTACACAAGGTGAGTTAAATTGCTCACTAGGCCATGAAATTCAACAAAACCTGCTGGTTGCTAAAGGCTTAGCAACAGGTGCCTCGATTGATGACAATGAAATGATTCGCCAAGGTTTAACCCAGTTAATTCTTCATGAAGTGGGTCATACATTAGGCTTAAACCACAATATGAAATCGTCTATTTTGTGGGATGAAAAAGAGGTTCATGACAAAAATAAAACTCAAGGCATAGTAACCGGTTCTGTGATGGATTATGCACCCGCTAACATCGCGCCAATCGGTGTACAGCAAGGTGATATTTTTCAAACTAAGCCGGGTCCTTATGATGATTGGGCTATCAACTATGGCTATAGCAGCGCCTTAGAAGATAAAGATGCCGAACAAGTTCGACTTGAAAACATACTCGCTCGCTCAAGCGAACATGCCCTTGCCTTCGGTAATGATGCCGATGATATGCGCGCCCCGGGCCGCCACATAGACCCCCGTGTAATGATTGGCGACTTATCGTCAAATCCTGCAGCCTATGGCGCCGACCGCATGGCGCTAATTGATAAACTATTTACGGAGCTAAAAGATAAAGCCACAGTAAAAGGTGAGTCTTATCAACAGCTGGTTACCTCGGCTAATAGTTTATTCGGTCAATACCGAAGACAAGCAGGTATTGTTTCTCGCCAAATAGGTGGCGTATATGTTGAACGTGCAGTAGTAGGTGATACACATGCAAGTAAGCCGTTTATGCCAGTACCGCTTGAGCGCCAAACGCAAGCAATGAACATACTTGCTAAATATGTATTTGCACCTGATGTGCTAATCAGCATGCAGCCTTTATACAACTATTTACAGCAACAACGCCGTGGCTTTAACCATTATGGTAAAAATGAAGACCCTAAAGCGCACAAAATGATTTTAGGCATGCAAAAAACGGTACTTGCGCAATTGCTGCACCCGGCTGTTATGCTACGTATTTCAGACACCGCACTGTATGGTAATGAATATAGCCTAACGCAATTTATGGACGACCTAACGGCCAGTATTTTTGTTGATAGCAAAGAGAGCACGTCTATTAGCCGCAATCTACAAATAGAGTATGTAAATCAGCTTATTGCTATTGCAGGCCTAGGCAAAGCAAGTAAACACGATAATTTGGCAAAAACTGCCGCGCTGTACCAGCTAACACAAATAGCTGATACAAGCGTAGGATGGGGAGCCGATACAGCTACTAAAGCACATAAAAAGTATATTGATCACTTAATTGCTAAAGCGTTAGAAGCTTAATAAACTCAATCAAAAAGGCCACGTAATACGTGGCCTTTTTAATGCGAGTTTATAAATAAATTGTACCTTTTAAATACCGTACAGCGTTACCAGTTAACCTGACGGTATCCTCGCCTACTTCGCATTGTATAAAACCACCACGGCTTGAAGCCTGATACGCGTTTAATTTATTTTTACCTAACTGCTGTGCCCAGTAAGGGGCAAGGCCAGTGTGAATAGAACCCGTAACAAAATCTTCTTCGCCGCCACTTGCAGGCCAAAAATAACGAGACACCATATCGTACTCAGCAGAACTTGATGTGGCGACAACATCAAGTGGGTATAAGGTTTTTAATAAATCAGGCTGAGTAGTTAAATCATGGATTTGTTGCGCATTTTCGTAAATAGCAAAATATGCTTGACGATTTTTTAGCACCTTAATTGGTTGTATAGACAACCCTTTTAACAGCGCTTCGGGTATAGTGTTCACTTCTACTGGCGCCTGTTTAGGAAAGGTCATAGTAAAACTACCATCGCTATTTTTGTTTACAACAAGCTCCCCTACGGCCGTGGCGTTAAAGCGCACTTGGCTAAGGTTGTGTTGCTCGCATAAAACATACGCAGCAGCGAGCGTGGCGTGGCCGCAAAAATCTATTTCCATTAATGGTGAAAACCACCGTATTGCAAAACTGCCATCAGCCTGAGGGCAAGTAAACGCAGTTTCAGACACATTATTTTCAGCGCCTATATTTAGCATTAACTCATCGCTAAGCCACGCCTCTAGCGGGATCACAGCTGCGTAATTGCCTTTAAATAAAGAGCTTGTAAATGCATCAATTTGATGGATAGTGAGTTGCATAGGTTGACCCCCTAAATTAGTTAGAGTTTAAACCTGCCACATAGTCATTAAATAATCACTATTAATTTTATAGCTAAGCCATTGCGGGGCGCATTTTATAATATTGCATACACGCAAATTGCACAGCATTTGTAAGCAGCAGCATAACAAACATTAAAATATGTGAGGTGCTGGTCATAGCACTGCTTAGCTCTACATACAAGCCACAGGTACCTGCTACAAACTGCAAGCTAAAGTAGCGAGCACTTAAATTGCTAATATTGCCACTGCGTAAGGTTTTATACGTTTGCGGCATTACCCGTACTGAGCTCATTACTAGCCCTACGTATGTAAGTGCGTTAAGTACCGATGCTGTTTCTAGGCTTTTATTTAACAGCAATAAAAAAGGTAATAACGAAAAGCCAAGCATAGCCACAAGCTGTATACGTTCAGCTTTTGCGGCGTTATAGCGGGCAAAGTAATATAAAATTAAACCACTTAGCACTCCAGTTACAAAAAACGGTAGTGCTATAAAGTAGCGTTCAAAATAAATATTGTAAGTAATAAAGTAGAGGCTTTGCGCTAAACCAAAAGTCATCATTAATAGTGATAACCCCGACACACTGCGATTCTTTCTAATTTTGCTCAATAGCGGTAAAAAGCTAAAAACTAAAATAAAAGCCGACAAAATAGGTAGATAGTGCGCCAAAACAACCTCGCTCGTTACTTAAATGTTAATATAAAACCCGCTAGAAACAATAAATAAACATCTGTTTTTAAATGAGTTTTAAAGTGAGCGCGCATTGTAATGGTGAATATATTTTACTCAACAAATTAGCGTAACCCTATATTAGGCACTGGCAAGATAGCTGTACAAAAACCGTTACTTTAAGTGGACACCAAATCGTACTTTTATATTGGAGGCTGAACACTTTGCACCCTGTCTTAAACAACGAGTGTGTATTTGTCGCACAACTATGAAATGGTACTGATAATTGTTATCATGCGCAGGTCTGTGGCAATTACACAATTATAAACTATGAGAAAAACACTTTTTAAAATTCACAGTTGGGTAGCCCTTATCGCGCTTGTCCCGCTGTTTGTTATTAGTGTAACGGGTAGCGTTTTGGTATTTAAAAGCGAGATTGACGGCTTATTAATGCCAGACAGTCACTTTGTTGTACAACAACAAGCCAACCGCTTACCTATGGATACACTTATAACAAAAACGCAAAAAGCGTACCCTGAGTATGTCGTAGGTAGCTGGGAAATATTTAACGATGATACTGCTGATCGGGTTTATTTAATAAAGCGCGGTACAGAAGACTGGTATAAATTTCATTTAGATCAATACACTGGCAATATTCTTTCAGAGCCAGTGGGAACCAGCCACTACTTTACAGACTGGTTTTTAGATTTACACTACACCTTTTTACTCAATGATTTAAAAAATTTACCAGGCCAAACTGGTACCGTTTTAGGCTTCTTTTTTGCGGTGTTTTTTTTAGTACTAGGTATTACAGGTCTTATTATTTATCGTAAGTTTTGGCAGCGTTTATTTAGCGTACGCTGGCGCGCCACACTGCAAATAGTGCTTAGCGACATCCATAAAATGACCGGTGTAATTGGCTCGCCCATTATTATAATTTTAGCCATCACTGGCGGCTACTTTAACGGCGCTGTGTGGTATCACGAAGTCATTGAACACGCAGAAGAAGAACACTTCGTACTTACTAAAAATTTATACAATGAAGAGATTTCTTTTCAACACGTGCTTGATGATAGCCAAAAGCAAATACCCACATTTAATGGCACATTTTTAGTCATGCCGCTTGAGCCAGACGAAAACATAACGCTATTTGGAGAAGTAGATACCAGTAACCCACTTGCCAGCGAATATGCCAATACCGTTACTTACAACAAGCTAACGGGCGAGCATATGGCAAACTGGGACATCCGCGAAGTGGGTGTAGGTTGGCAAGTAATTGATAGCTTTAGAAAACTTCACTTTGGTTATTTTGCAGGGCTCATTAGTAAAATAATTTGGTGTGTTATTGGTTTAAGCCCTGTTTGGCTTGGTGGTACTGGCTTTTATTTGTGGTTTACTCGCCGTAAGCGCAAAAAGCAGTCTCAAAAAAACCGCTTAAGTAAACACCGCACTGCAAGTGCTTGATTAAAAAATCACCTCACTGTAATGTTAACAATCACAGTGAGGTGATATATGAAATATCTAGTTTTTACTCTTAGCCTTTTTTTAACTGCCTGTAATAGCACGCCGCCTGCAATGCCCATTAAAAAGGTGCAGCTAACACACGTAATTAACCACTCTCTTTTCGAGCAAGTTAAAACACCTAATGAGCAGAGCATTTTTGAGCTGCCAAAACCCGAACAAGAAAAGTTTTTAGCATACGCGCATAAACACTTAAATGAAGTTCGCGCTGATGAAATTATTTTTAACTACCTAGAAAGCCAACTTACCAACTTTAAGTATCACGGCGATACACTAACATCTATACAAGTTATTAAACGCGCACAAGGCAACTGTATTAGTTTAGCTGTATTAACCCAAAGCTACGCCACACTTTTAGGCCTCGATACCAGCTTTCAAGAAATGACCAGTGAACCTGTGTATGCCAAAGAAGGTAATTTAGTCTACATCGCCAATCACTTTAGAACCAAAGTGTATGCGCCAGAAGAAGAAATAGATGGTAACTATATTGTATTTATTCGCCCTGGCACGTTAATAGACTACTTTCCCACACGTGGCAGCTTTTATTCCGGTAGTGCAACGTATAACGATTTACTCAGTAAGTTTTATAGTAACTTAGCCGCCGCGGCATTAGCCGAAAACAATCTTAATAAGGCTTACTCTTTAATTATGCAAGCCAACCGCTTTACCCCAAACGATGCAGAGCTTTTTAATATAGCCGGCGTATTGCACCGCCGCGCAGGCGATCTAAAAAGCGCTCACATGATTTATCAAACCGCGCTTGATAGAAACGATATAAGTATAAATTTAATTAATAACTATCGAATATTAGCAAAAGAGCTAGGAGATAAAACACTAGAAAAACGCCTAACAAGCCAGCTTGTTGATAAAGAGAAAGACCCCTACGAGCTACTCGTGATTGCTAAAAATAACTTACATCAGGGCAAGGTCACCCAAGCTAAAAAGCAACTTGAACTCGCCATTGCAAAAGCTCCTTATATATCGGAGCTCTATTTAGAGCTGGCTAAAATTCGCTACCAGCAAGGTCACACAGCGCAAACACAAAGCTTGCTTGAAAAAGCCATCCAATATGAGCGTAATAAAGAAAGACTAAACGTGTATCAAGCTAAGCTTGCATCGCTAAACAAGCCCAATTAACCACCAATACTTTAAATTAGTTTAAACGCAGCTTTTACTAATGCACTTATTACACAAGTGCATTAGCGTGTTATCGTAATTTACTTATAGCGAGTAGTAAAAACTAAACCAGCCGCGCATTTCATCCTCAAAGCTATCGCCTTCTACGCGCGATAACCCCATATTAAAGGTTAAATCGTTCACACCGGCTGGACCTAGTCCAAAGCTAAAATTGCCTTGATACTTTAAACCATAACTTTGTGCGTATACCGCATCATCTACCTGATGCTGTTTATAATAAAGCCACGGCATGCCTTCTTTAAAGCTAAAGCCACCGCCATAACCCATATAGCGCTCAGCAGTTGTGCTATAAAATGGCAGCTCTGATGACAGCACAAACTCACTATTTTGGTGCTCGCTAATTAGGTTTGAGCTAAATCCGCCTAGCGCTAAACTACTATTATCGCGCTGCTTTTGAGTAAAATTAATATAAAGCGGCACATCAAACGCTTTACCAAATACGTTGGCCGCTAAATCGTAGCCGTCCCAATTAATGTTTTTACTGCTGCCATCGTAATACTGGGCATTAACACTTTGCCCTATAGCAAATGCTTGACGGTCGTACTGCCAGCTTTGGGTAATGCCTATGCGCGCCCATTTATTATAGTCTTGCTTATAATCGGTATAGTTAAAGGCAAGCTCTGGCGTTAGGCTAAACGCCGCGTATTTAATTGGGTAACTTAAGACTGCAAAACCACCTCGTGCAGGTACTTCTGCATTTTCGCTCGCTTGGTATTGTTTTGCAGTATTTAAATCATAATCAAATACACTCAATTTAAGCTTAACTGGCAGTGCATTGTATTTTGCTTGGGCGTACCCACCGTGCAAAGCATCATCATTTAAATCAACACTATATCCCGCTTGAAGGTCTAACTGTTTAAGTAAGTCACTGCTTTTAATATTAATATTTAAAGCACTTGTAGCGGCAGAGTAATACTGTGCGCCTAGCGCTAAACTTCCATGCTGATCAAGCACATCGTAGCTGCTTTGCTTACCTACATTGTCGTTATATATTTTTGCTTTAGGCAAAGTGTACTGATCCACCAAAAGCAGTGGCGCATTATTATCCTGTGCCAAATCAGTAATTATTTCGCCCTCTACTGTACTTGGTAATAGCTTTACATTAGGCCCATCAGCAGTAATGGATAAATAAAGTAATGCTCCGTTGCTTGTTTCTAGGGGGTGAGCAACGGCCTCTTGGCCCTGGGTAAGTTTAGTTAATGTATTACTTGCAATATGGTAGCTATAAATATCAGTTGAGCCTTTTAAGCCGGCTACAAAGTAAATTTTTTCACCGTTTTTACTAAAGCTGGGCTGGCTTAGGTATTGGTACCCGTTGGGCATAGGCACGGCTTGGCGAGTATTATTGGCAATATCTTGTATATACAATTGCCAATTCTCATTTAAATTGGCGGATACATAAGCTAATTGGGTTTCATCAGGGCTAAAAGTTGGATAGTCGTAGGCTGTTTTTAAGCTTTTTGAAAACAAAGGGGTAATGGTTTGCGTGGCTAAATCTACTTTTACTAACTCTGAGTAGCCACCGCGTACTTGCTCAGCGTAAAGGGTTTCGCCATTGTTTGTAACAGTAAAACGACGTAAGCCAGCTAGCTTAGTTAACTGCTCAACGTTTCCGGTTTCGGTGTTATAACTAAAAATATCAGACACCTTGTTATAAATACCCGTCTCTTCACGCGTATAAGCATTAAAGTAAAGTGTGTTGTTATTTACCCATTGTGGATTAGCAATGCCCGCTCTGTTTATTTGATTTAATATGTGTTTTTGCTCACGCTTAAATACACTCGGGGGGTTATCGGGTATATCCAATGCATCGTTTTCTAATAGCGCTTTTTGTGCTTTTGTAAATGCTTCCTCTGCTTTGGTATTTTCCTGCGTGCTGTAAATAATAAGCTTGGTTTTTTTATCTTTATCGCGCTCAACAATCGCAAGTTTACTGCCATCTTTTGAAAGCGCAGGGTTGCTTGCATATAAGTTAAGCTTTAACCACAGCTCGCTGTTAAGCGCAGGCTCTAACTGCTCTTTTGCCATAGCTTTATAAGTATATTGAGCAATAAAGCGGCCATATAGCTTAGCGGCACTTTGGCCAAATATCCCAGTAAAGGCCTCGTTAAAATCGCGCTTTTTAACAGCCTGCATGCGCGTCCAAACAGCATCGAGCATTTGCGTTGAATACGTTTGCTCTAGCCAATTTAAAAACCGGCTGCCCATTAAATACGCCATAGAGCCTGCCATAAAACCGCCCTCGGTGGCGCTTAGTTGGCTATAGCTCGGCAGTGCCCCCTGCTGAGCAAACTCAATTAGCATTGACTCGGTGTAGTTATCAAATAGTCGCCCTCGGCCCGTCATTTTTGACTCAAGTAAGGTTGCATAACCTTCGGCTACCCAGCGCGGCATATCGCTGTAAGTTAAGTCGTAAATATCCCACACACCCCTTATTTTTTGCTGCCATGTGTTACGTGTTGGCTGCGCTAAATGCACTAAGTGAATATATTCGTGCAATATAAGTAATTGCTGCCAGCCACTCATGTTAGAAACCACCGTGTCTGATTGTGGGGGCGTGGTAAAAAGGGCCATTAAGGGATTATTAGAAGTAGGTAAAGCAAAACCGTTGGGCGCATTTAGGGGATCAAACACCACCACATCAACTACTTTATCGAGCGCTCGGTTTTGCTGCTCAAGCACTTTACTGCGCACTATTTCAAGTTCTACCGCTGTCGATTTAGCATAATCGGCATTTTCGGTGCTGTAATGCACATTAAAGTGTTCGGTATGAATAGTTTGCCAATCAGCAGCTAAGGTAGGTGTGGCTAATAACAAAGAGGCAGCGATGAGTGATTTTTTCATAATAATCCTTTAAATGATTGATACCACTTAGAGTATTATTAAACCAGCCAACGTTGCAGTAAAAAAATGTAACAAAGCTTATAAAAGTGTATGTTTTATAAACTTTTAAATTAAGTAATAGCTTGTTCTCAATAGCGAATTTTTTGCCTTGCTATCAACACGTTTATCCACCCTCAAAATAGAACACTTAATTATGCGGATTGGTATAAGTCAATTGGTATAACTACATCCAGCTACGCTGCGTTGACTCGGCCTGATAAAGTGTAAAATCAATTATATAATCAGCATCTTGCTGCTTTATATAGGGCATAAATGCAAACCCTGACGCAAGTTGTATATACAGGCTTTTGAGCCCTGCGCGGCGCATAAAGTAGGTACTAATACTGCGTGCACTTTGTGCTTTGTACAACTCAAATACACGGTAATGCACACCTATCATCCCTTTGCGTACCACCATGTAAAAACGGCCGTTGTCTTCATGCAAATAATAGCCATAACGCTGATAAGCAAGCGTTACCAATCCCGCTAAAATAAGTAATACGCCCACGCTAAACCAAAGGTTAAAGTCACCTAAGTAGCACCCTAGCAGCACAATAGCGCTTGGAATTAACGCATAAAAGCTCAAGTTTTTATAAAGTAAGGCACGTTCTGCGCCGTTAAATTGCAATTTTTTGCTATTAAACCACGGGTAAATCCATTGGCATACGCTATCTACTTGCTCGCTATTTAAAACGGGTAACACTAAGGTTTGTTTATTTTTTTTAGCAGCCACGCCCGCCGCTATACCGCCGCTACTTGCTTGTAAGCACTCAACGGTAAAACGCTTTAGTAATCGCCCCATTAGGTTTTGTTTTATAACAATCGATTGCACCTTATCCATGCTCATAGACAACTGATGGCGCTCTAATAAACCAGCAATGCGTTTAAATTTTTGGCCTTTAAAGTAAAGCTCAAAATTATAAAAACGAATAAGCGACATGCCTACCGACAGCATCACAGCAATTAAAACAAGCAAAGCAATAAGCGTGATCATGGCAAAGGTTGCTGCACTTGCCAGTAAACCAAGCTCTTGCTGATAAAATCCCTCAACCTTAGCAATAATTTGTTGCTCTAAAAAATCAACCAACACATTTATAAAAGGCGCAATAGCGGCCATGGCTAATATAGCCATGTTTGACATTAAGCCAAATTTAGCAATTTCTTTATTACTGATACGTAAGCTATTTTCTGCTTCAAAATGCTCACTTGAGGTGGTTTGCTCGTCGGGTTGCTGCTGCGCTTTAAAGGCAAAAATTTGTTTACGCATTTGCTGAGCATAGGCTTTGGTAACACCTGGCAATACCGCCTCTTGCGTTACGCTGCCTGCGGCATCAAAAATACAGTTAACTAAATTAACGGGAGTAAAATAAAAGGGCTCAGCAATATTTACATTTTGCACGCGCGAAAACTTGAGCGTTAGGCGCTCTTTTTTAAGCACCCCTTTGTTAAGCAAAATTTCGTGATCGTCGCTAATGCAAAACTTAAAATTTATGTAATATAAAATTGAATAGATTAGCAGTGTTACCAATGCAGTAGCACCAGCTACTTGCGCCCAAAACAGCTTGTTTTCTACTTGTGTAACAAACACCACAAGCATGGGTAGTAGGTTTAAAAGCCCGTCTTTTACAAAGCGCACGCTAAAATACACCACAAAATACACTACCGCCCAAGGCGATACTTTTTGCCAATGTAGTGAGCTACTTTGCTCCTCGCTAATGGTATTACTCATTGGCTAATTCAACCTGCGCGGGTGTGTCGTCTTGGCGATAATTTTGTACAAACTGGCGTATGTTTTTACACTGCTCGTGGGTTAAGCCACTTATTTGTAAATCAGCGCTGACCCCGCCGGCACTAAATAACTTTAAACTGGCTAACTTTAGTTCTCGCTCAATAGGGCCTTGGTGAATTTCCATATGCTGTACACGCGCGAGAGGCAAAATAGTTATTTGCTGCCAAATAACCCCTTTTTTAAACGCAATATCGTGATTGCGCAGTGCAAAGCCCTGCAGCTTAATACTCACGGCGTTATAAAGCATTGAAAGCAAAATTAAAATGGGCACACCTATTAGCAAGTAGGTTTGTGCTTTGTTAGCAAACGCTTCGTTAAAGTAACAAACAGCAAACAATACCGCGCAAAAAGGAATGTAAAACGCCAGCCAGTTAAGTTGCACGTGTAATAACGCTTTATCGGCCAAGGGGTTGAGCTGTATTTCACTGTGCTTTGGTAAATCCATTATTTGCTGATTATTAAACACGTTTATGTACCTTTCCTTTTTACTGGCTGTTAATCCCAGCTGATCGTAGTAACTAACGTATGGCTTTGCTTAGGCTCAAGTGTCACCTTATCTTCTAACACATTGGCGGCTTCTAAACACACCATGCTTAGGTATTCATCGTTAGCAAAATTAGATAAACGCTTAGACTTTTCTATCCACGGGTTCCACAGCACACACGAGCTTGAGTTTTCGCGGCTTACTTTAATAATCCCATCTGGGGTATGAATGTGCTGCAGCAGCGCGGCCTGTGTATACACCATATCGGTTTCGCGGGTAAAATTAACTTGTTCGTTTTGAGCAAAAGGCCCTTCGCCAAATTCAATATATTGCGCGCCTTGCAAACCATCAACAACCGTATTTTTAATATCTGAGGTAGGAAAGTAAGTATGCAGCGCTTGAGTATAACTAAACGCAGTATTACTTAAGTTAGTTGTGGTTAAACGCACCTGTAACTGCTCGCTCAAAACAAACTCAACCTTTAACGCCGAGTGATGAGGCCAATACGTTGGGTTAACTAATTTCATGGGTAAGTTTAAGCTAATTGTAATGTGCTCATCACTTTCGTGCACTTCGTCAGCTTGCCATAAACTGGTACGTGCAAAGCCATGCGCTGGCCAATCTTGGTTTTCATGGTTACCAAACCAAGGCCAACAGATAGGAATCCCACCGCGAATGCTTACCCCTTCTTTAAACGTCTCGTTGTTAGATACCCAAATAAGTGGCTTGTTATTTTTTGGGATAAACTCGGTAATTTGCCCGCCTTGCAAAAATATTTTTGCATCACACTTTGAGCTCGCTACTTTTATAAACTCTAGACCGGTTTCGCTTTGTTCAATGCTAACTGATGGCGATAATTTCATGTTTTTCCCTACAATACTGATATTAAAGATTTTTAACATGTACATATAAACAATAATGCATGTGTAAAGTATACGCTATACTTACTAGGGCGTGTTGACATTTGTGGATTGAAATTTGTTCATTGGCGATTAATACATACACAGCTAACTTACAAACAATTACTAATTAGCAACAGCTGTTATGAATAATACTAAAGTCTACACCATAAGACTTGCCAATTATTCTCAACATACGTAGTGTGCGCACCACAATGCAAACAATATGCTAATAACATTTAATAAGTTTTAAACAAAGTTATACTATTTTAGTTTCTGCTCAAACTAATAAAAACCAATGAACATGGGCTCAAGCTTAATTTATTATTTGAATTCAATTTATTTGATGTGTAACATTTCGCGATTACGGCACACCTTTGGCCCATCGACGAGATAAGCAAATGCAAAAATATGACGAATTATTAGTTTCTTTACGTAAAGTAATCCGCGCGATTGACTTACATTCTAAGCAGCTAAATAAAACATCAGGTTTAACAGGCCCACAATTGCTTATAATGCAAGAAGTAGCGCACACCGATGGAATAACCGCTAGCCGTATAGCTCAGAATGTTAATTTAAGCCCGGCTACTGTGACTAATATTCTTGATAGAATAGAAAGCAGAAACCTTGTAACACGCGTTCGTAGTCAAATGGATAAACGCCGAGTGAGCTTATACCTCACCGAGCAAGGGAAAGAGTTACTAGAAAAAGCGCCTCAGCCACTGCAAGAACACTTTATTGAAAAGTTTTCTGCACTTGCAGAATGGGAGCAAAGTTTATTGCTTTCATCTATGCAACGCGTTGCAGCAATGATGGATGCTGATAAGTTAGACGCATCACCTCTGTTAGAGGTAGGCGCGTTAACTCAAACACCAAATAAATAAAAAATAAAAAAAATAAATTTAAATTAGTTCTTACATCATTCGTAAGGGGCTTTTGGGCACCTTGAATTTTTTATTTTTTAAACACAATCTGAGCATCAACAATGACTAAACTCTCAAAATTAACACTAGCACTTATGCTTGGTGGTGCAGCAAGCACTTCTCACGCAGCCGATCTTGACACACTGCAAAACCAATTAAAGCAACTTAAGCAACAAATGCAGTTGCTTGAACAGCAGCTCGCTGATGAAAAATCAAAGCAAAGCCAAATCAACAAGCAACACCAACAACAAGTTGCCGAAATCAGTAAAAAATCCGACAACAAAGAAGTTGTTGTTGCACAAGCTGCGCCTGAGCAAGAAGACGAAGGCATTAAAATTGGCGGTGCCGTACGCTTTAACTACAGCACTAATTCATACGATGAAGACACGCAAGACCGTGGCGGCGATTTAGACTTTGAAGTATTTCGCATTAACTTATCAGGCGAAATTAGCGATATTTCTGTAAATGGTGATTTTCGTTTTTACGATTACATGACCATTGTTAAGTATGCATACTTAGGTTACGAATTTACAGATGGCTGGGAAGCGCAAGCCGGTATTGCACCTGTACCGTTTGGTAACGGCCCATACAACTCACACAGCTACTTTTTTAGCACTAACTACTACGTTGGCCTAGAAGACGACTTCGATTTAGGTGTAACAGTAAACCGCAAACTTAAAGACAATTGGAAACTAGATCTGGGCTTTTTCAAAAATGATGAAGTAGGCGGTGTTGATGGCAGCTCAGAAGTTAACGAACGTTACTCTTTCGATATTGTAGGTAGCCGTGCAACAACCGAAGGCACATACGATGCCCCTGGTTCTCGCCTTGGTGAATACAACACCTTTGCTGGTCGTACAGTGTATCAAATTGAGCATGGCGAAAACGCTAAAACAGATGTGGGTATATCACTTTTAAGTGGTGGCCTACATGATGGTAACGACCGCGCTGGTAACTACGGTGCATGGGCGTTCCACGTAAACAGCCAAATTAATAACTGGAATATTCAATTTCAGCACGGCGAATACGACTACGACCTAGACGACAACAGCAACCGCTTTGTAGTTGGCGCATTTGATTACTACGATACCGTATCAAGCGAAGCAACGATGACTAACTTCAACGTAGCATACGACCTATCACTTGATTGGGGCCCAGTAACTGGCGTGCAATTTTATAACGACTACGGCATTATTTACGACAAGTCTGACGACAGCGCAAACACGTGGATGAACGTAACCGGTATGAGTGTATCGGCAGGTCCGTTATTTACCTACTTTGACTTTATTCAAGCGCGTAACCAGCCATTTATTGGCGGTACAATTATTGGTGATGGCGACACAGAACGTCGCTTTAACATCAACGTAGGTTACTACTTCTAAATAAGTAAAACATATTTGGTATTTTAAAAGGGCAAACTTAGTTTGCCCTTTTTTGCATTTATAGGGTTAGATTTTACAACGATTTGGCCTACAATCCTAACTAACAACCATTACTTAAAAGAGCCTAAGTGAATATAAAAGCAGTATTTATTTGTTATAAAAACTTATGGCTTAAAGCGCTTGGTTTATTACTTGTTGCGCTTGGCATTATTGGTATTGTGCTGCCCGTTATGCCTACTACCATTTTTTTTATTCTTGCGCTTACCTGCTTTACTCGCTCATCGCCGGCGCTTGAACATTGGCTGCTTAACCACCCTCGTTACGGCGTTACCTTACAACAATGGCAAGCGCATAAAGTAGTGCCAGTTAAAGCAAAATGCTACGCCGCAATTGGTATGTTAATTGGCTTTGTGTTTTTACTTTACTCAAGCGCCCCTGTTTGGGTTATTTACCTTGTTGGCGTAATTGAAATAGCTGTAATGATTTACCTAATTTTAAGGCCCTCGCACCCGCCTAGCGCTAAATAGCCACCCCTTTTGTTTGCACACATCGTTTAACCAAAAATTTAATGTAAAGTTAAGTAAGTAAATTTGTAATAGTTAATGCAAATGATTATCATATTGTAACTTTAACTTAATTACTGTTTTTATGGCGTTTATTAATAAGCGTGCTTTGTACAGCACAAGCCGTGCACTGCATATTTATATTTCTACAGCTTTGTTTTTTTTGCTTATTTTGTTTTGTGTTAGCGGCATTGTGCTTAACCATGTTGATTGGCTTAAAAACGATAAAAATAATGGGCAAGTAACTGCGACTATTCCAGCAAAATTAGTCACAAAAGCGAATGCACAACTAGATTCCCTGCCAACGCTTTATCCAGACATAGAAACGTTTCTTGCTGAGCAATACTCTTTAACCAACGTTAAAAGTATTGAGTGGGAAAAAGAAGACGCACTGGTTATGCTCGATTACCCACTACCCGCAGGTTTTGCTTACGCAGAGCTTGATTTTACAACCGGCGAGCTAAATTTAGATTACCAAACCGGTGGTTTTTTAAGCCTAATTGGCGACTTACATAAAGGTCGCTACACCGGTGAGGTATGGAGCTGGGTTATTGATATTTCAGCAGTATTGATGATTATTTTTTCAATCACTGGGATGATTATTTTATTTCAAAACAGAAAAAAACGCTTAGCAGGAATATGGATAACCGTTTTAGGCATTGCAACGCCTTTGGTTATTTACCTATGTTGGGTGCCACAAATTAAAGGAGTGTCTTAATGTTAAAAGCAAGTACGGTACTAAGCGCAGCATTATTAATGGTTGCCGCATTATTTCAAGCAACTGCGCAGGCGCAAACGCCACAGTTAGAGATTGAACTCACCCTACCCGATTTAGATGTACAACCTTACCACCGCCCTTACGTAGCTGTTTGGCTAGAAACGCCAAAGCGTAAACACGTAACTACGCTTGCGCTATGGGTACAAAAAGCAGAATGGTTTAAAGATTTACGCCAATGGTGGCGTAAAGCGGGTAAAACCGACATTAACTTTGACGGTATAAGCGGTGCAACTAAGCGTGCTGGTACTTACACCATTGACTGGCAAGGTAAAGATTTAGACGGCAATGCCGTAAAACCTGGCAAATACCTTTTAAACATTGAAGTTGTACGCGAAGAAGGCGGCCGTGATTACAGCCGTATAGAACTTGATTTATCACAAGCTGGCAAAGTGACCATTGAAGGTAAAAAAGAATTTTCAACCAGTTTTGTCACCGTAAGCACTAAATAGCTGCTACTTAATCATTTGAATTTAAGGAAATACAATGAAAATTAATTTATTAAAAACGGCTTTAATTGGCGCACTTAGCTTATCGGCGCTGGTATCTACATCGGCAAACGCGCATAGCCGCTGGTTACTGCCATCTCACACGTCACTTTCTGGTGATAAAGCACATTACGTAATGATTGACGCGAGTATTTCTAACGAAATATTTGCACCCGACAAAGCCTTTAAGCCAAAAGAAAAAGGCGCAGAGTACGACGACACACTACTAATGGCCCTTGCACCAAACGGTGAAAAAGTATCTGACACCATTCGTGCTTATTACCTAAAGCGTAAAAGCTCAGCAGCGGTAAGCCTAAAAGAAGAAGGCACTTACCACATTGCCATGACGCAAAAACCAATGTACATGACCTTCTACAAAAACGAAGAAGGTAAGCGCAAGCGCGTATTTGGTAAAAAGTCAGATGCTAAATTACCAAGCAACGCAAAAGATGTAACCACAACTAAGGTTATTTCTACAGTAGATACATTTGTAAGCCGTAACGGTACTTCTAAGCCTGCACAACTAGGTTTAGGCCTTGAGCTTAGCGGCCCAACACATCCAAACGATTTATTTGTTGGCGAGCAAGCACGTTTTCAGTTACTACAAGATGGTAAGCCTGTAGGCTCTGGCATTGAAGTAAGTATTTTAAAAGGTGATACACGCTACCGTAACGAACGTGGCGAAGTAAAAGTAACAACCGACAAAAACGGCATGTTTAGCACAACATGGAAAGAGCCAGGCCTATACCTAATCGAAACCTCTAACAAAGTTAAAGTAAACGAAGAAGGTGTAGACGCAGGACGTTACTCTTTATTTACTACGCTTGAAGTAGCGCCTGAATAATTTTTCATGCAATTTACACTATAAATTAAGGCCAAGTTAAAAACTTGGCCTTTTTTGTTTTTTCAAAAAACCTACAACTTACCTTGAATTTGCAGCCATTCGACACAAGATTGCAACTCGAGCGATCTAAACATCTACAGCGGGCGTAAATTGTCATTTTAGTTGTTAACAACTTAGAATAACTTAGACAGTTTTTATCTTTGCACACAAGTAGCGCCTTCTATATTATGCGCTCCTTTTAAAATCAATAGTCAGCAGCCCTTAAGGGAATCAACATCATGTTAAAGCAATTATCAGCTAAAAAAGTAGCACTTAGTCTGGCCGTTACCTCTGCGCTTGGCGCGTCTTATTCTCCTGCAATTGCCGCAGAACAAGACACTCAAGCACAAGAAAGTATTGAAGTGATTTCGGTTACCGGTACCCGCAGAAGCCTGCGTAGTGTTGCCGAAAGTACCGTACCTGTAGATATTATTACCAGCGGCGATATGCAAAGTACGGGTCAGCTAGAAATAAGCCAAGTATTAGCAAACCAAGTGCCTAGTTTTAACTACCCAAGTGCAACACTTGCAGATGGCACCGACCACGCAAAACCTGCTGTACTACGTGGTTTAGCACCCGATCACACCCTAGTACTTATTAATGGTAAACGCCGTCACTCAGGCGCCTTATTAAACCTAGGTGGCACAGTAGGCCGTGGTTCTACAGCGGTTGATTTAAACATGATCCCAACATCAGCCATTAAACGCGTAGAAGTACTACGTGATGGCGCAGCAGCGCAATACGGTTCTGATGCTATTGCCGGTGTAATTAACATTGTACTTAAAGATGCCACCGAAGGCGGCAGCGTAAGCGTAACCTACGGTGAATACGATACGCAAATGGCAGGTGTACCTCAGCTAGAAAGCACCTACGCCGACGCCGATGGCAACCTTGCTTTTAATACCGGTGCCGACCGCGAAGTAAACGACGGCGCAAGCCGTACAATTAGCGCAAACTCGGGTTTTGAGCTTTTAGATAACGGCTTTGTAAACGTATCTATTGAGTACCGTGATAACGACTCTACACAGCGCTCTGGTTTTGACCCGCGCGAGCAATACGACCGCCTAGAAGATGGCAGCCTAGACCCACGCGAATTTACCATCGACCGATACAATCACCGTTTTGGTAAAGCCGACCTTGAAGACTACGCACTGTTTTACAACATGGGTTACGACTTTGATAACGGCTATAACCTGTACTCGTTTGGTAGCTACTCAAAGCGCGAAGGCAACTCAGGTGGTTTTTACCGCCGTGCAAAAGACAGCCGCAACGTGTTAGAAGTGTACCCAGACGGCTTTTTACCGCAAATTGAAACCGACGTACAAGATTACTCATTTGCCTTAGGTCTACAAGGCGAAACAGGCGAATGGACTTGGGATGTAAGTACTAACTACGGCCGTAACGACTTTGGCTTTGGCGTTGTAAATAGTATAAATACATCGTTAGGTGCCGACAGCCCAACCGAATTTGACAACGGCGCACTGGTTTATGACCAATTTTTAGTTAACACCACAGCAAATACCACCTTTGATTTTGGCTTACCTGACGACGTATTTTTTACAGTAGGTGCAGAGTACCGCCACGAAAGCTACAAAATTGAGCAAGGTGAAGAGGCCTCTTACATTACTGCGCTTGATAGCGACGGCAACCCAATCGCAGCCGGTGGCGCACAAGTACTTGCAGGTTTTAGCCCGCAAAGCGTTACTGATAGAAGCCGCCATAATGTTGCTTTATTTGTAGAATTTGATACTTACCTAACAGAAGATTGGAACGTAGTTTTAGCCGGACGTTACGAAGACTACACCGACTTTGGCGATACGTTTACATCAAAGCTTGCGTCGCGTTACAGCATTAACGAAAACCTATCGCTGCGCGGTGCAATTAGTACAGGTTTCCGTGCACCATCACTTGCACAAAGCTCGTACCGCCAAATCTCTACCGTACTTGAGAACAACCAACCGTTTGAAGTTGGTTTATTCCCAACCGATTCAACAGCAGCACAAGCACTTGGTGCAGAGCAGTTAGATGCCGAAGAGTCTGTAAACGTAACGGCTGGCTTTATGTACACGCAAGGCAGCTTTAGCCTAACTGTAGATGCATACCGCATTGATATTGATGACCGTATTGTATTGTCTGAAAACCTAGAAGGTGATGCTGTAGTAGAAATACTGCAAAATGCCGGCGAGCTAAATACAGAAAGTGTACGTTACTTTACTAACGCTATCGACTCGCGCACGCAAGGTGTTGATATTGTTGCTACCTACAACTTAGATTTAAGCGATTTAGGTGACTTACGCTTAAACGTAGCCGCTAACTTTAACGATACCGAAGTAACACACGTAGACGACAACCCAAGCGAGCTAAACTCACTCGGCGATGACTACGTGGTATTTGCACGCCGTGAAGTAGGCCGCTTTGAAGAAGGCACACCAGATAGCAAATGGAATCTATCAGCAGTGTGGAACTTTAACGAATGGCAAACCACCCTTCGTGCAACGCGCTACGGTGAAGTGGCTGATATTTCAACTACCGCCGATCGCGATGAGTACATTGACCCTAAATGGATCACCGACCTAGAAGTAGCCTACCGCCCAGACGAATACTGGAAATTTGCAGTAGGTGCAAACAACTTGTTCGATCAGTACCCGCAAGCAACGGTAGATAACATTGGTTACTCTGACTTTGGCCAAATATTCCCGTACACGCCATATGCACCGTACGGATTAGACGGGCGTTTCCTATACGGTAACATTACTTACAGCTTTTAATAATTAACCTAAAAGCAAATACTTAAAAAGGATGCCATGTGCATCCTTTTTGCTAATTTTTAGTGTTTTTAACCAATCATTAGTAAACCAGCGTTTTAAACATACCTATCACCTTAATAAAATCAATAACTTATAATTGGTCTCGTTTTTGCTCTACTATGCTTATACAAAACAAGCATAAATAACAAACACAAAGGACTAAGCATGAGCTCATCAACTGTATCTAACATTACAAAACCACTTTCACTTATTGGTGGCATTTTATTATTAAGCGGCTGTGTATTTCATATATCGCCAAGCGTTGCGTCAGTAAAACAAACTCAGCAGCTTTCACTGCCCAGCAATAATCTAGAATACTTAAATGTGTTGAGCGGTGCAGGCTCACTTGAAATTAAAGGCTCGCCTAATGCCACCAGCATAAGTGTAGATGCCACAATTTACACAGCCGACATTGAAGACGAATACACACTTACCCTTGAGCAAAACGGAAAACAGGCAAACCTTGTTGCCCAAAATAAAAGCCAAAATGGCATTAACTTTTACAGCGGCCAATCTCCACATATAGATGTAGTTGTAACCGTGCCAAGCAATCTAAATTTAGATATTGATGATGGCTCTGGCGACATTGTTATAAGCGCAATGCAAAATAATATTAACGTAGAAGACGGCTCAGGTAGCTTATCTATAAACAGCGCTAAAAACCTCACCATTGAAGATGGCTCTGGCGATATAGCCCTTGAAAACATAACGGGTAACTTAGCGCTTATCGATGGCTCAGGCAGCGTAAATATTAATAATGTGAACGGTAATACGGTTATTGATGATGGTTCGGGCGATATGCGCATTAGCAATGTGCGCGGCACCTTAACTGTTGAAGACGGTTCAGGCAGCATTGCCATTAATAACATTAATGGCGCGGTTGATGTTGACGATAACTCTGGCGATTTAGTTATCGAGCACGTGCAAGCAAGCGTAACCATTGAAGATGGCTCGGGCAATATTCGTGTAAATCATGCTAAAGGGCTTACCATTACCGAATCGGGCTCTGGCGATGTAAGCATTGATAATATTAGCGGCCCTGTAAAAGTAGCCGATTAATTATGACTAAATGATCCATTTTCAGCCACATGACCCATTGTATTTTTAAAGCCACTAAGCCATGCTAAAAGCCTTGATGTTATTAGGATATACGCGTGTTAGAAATAGCTTTAATTTACTTAGCGGCGGCCATAGTGGCTGTACCTATTGCCAAGCGAGTCGGCCTTGGCTCGGTACTTGGTTATTTAATTGCAGGCATACTTATTGGCCCTTACGCCTTAGGTATTGTGGGGGATCAAACTGATGTAATGCACTTTGCCGAGTTTGGTGTAGTGATGATGCTGTTTTTGGTTGGCCTTGAGCTACAACCCGCCCGTTTATGGAAGCTGCGCCATTCAATATTAGGGCTTGGCGGCTTACAGGTCGTACTTACCGCCGCGGCTATTTTTGCGTTTTGTTACTGGTTTTTTGCCATGCACTGGCAAACCGCCCTCGCGATTGGTTTAATGCTGGCGCTGTCATCAACCGCTATTGTGCTGCAAAGCCTTGAAGAAAAAGGCTGGCTAAAACAAGAAGCCGGGCAAAATGCGTTTTCGGTTTTACTGTTTCAAGACATCGCCATTATTCCTATTTTAGCGCTTCTACCACTACTGGCTTTTGCGCCGCAAAGTAGCTCAAAAGAAATTAGCGACTCCATTATTGCAAGCTGGCCGGTATGGCAGCAAGTAGGCGTATCGGTAGCGGTTATTGCCGCCATTATTGCTGGCGGTAAATATGTATCAGCGCCGCTATTTAGATACATTGCACAAACTCACATGCGCGAAATATTTACTATTTTTGCACTATTTTTAGTGGTGGCCATAGCGCTCGTGATGCAAAGTATTGGTTTATCACCTGCACTCGGTACGTTTTTAGCCGGTGTAGTGCTTGCCGAAAGCGAATTTAGACACGAGCTCGAAGCCGATATAGAACCCTTTAAAGGCCTACTTTTAGGGTTGTTTTTTATTACCGTGGGCGCATCAATCAACTTTGAATTACTAGCGGATGAATTTACAACCGTTATTGCACTCGTTGCGCTGCTTATTGTAGTAAAAGCCTGCATTTTATTTGCCCTTGCCATCACATTTAATATTAGTAAAAAGCAGCGTTTACTGTTTGCCTTAGCGCTGGCACAAGGCGGCGAATTTGCCTTTGTACTTTTAAGTGTAACCACTACATTAAGCATATTAACGCCAGAGCAAACAAGCCTAGTGACGTTAGTGGTGGCTGTTTCAATGTTGGTTGCACCATTGTTATTAATGGTTTACGAGCAGCTACAAAAACGCACCAGTAACAGCGCGCCTGAGTTCGACAAGCCTGAGCAAATTAGCACAGCAAAACACGTAATTATTGCGGGCTACGGTCGTTTTGGGCAAATTATGGGCCGTTTACTGCACGCGCAAGGCTACGACATTACTGTACTTGATCACAGCCCAAGCCAAATAGAACTCCTTCGCCGCTTTGGCAATACCGTATTTTATGGTGATGCCGCACGCCAAGAACTCCTTGAAGCCGCAGGCGCACACACGGCACAAATGTTGGTGGTAGCAATAGACGACCCAGATAAAACTATAGAAATAATTAAGCTCGCACATAAAAACTACCCGCAGCTAAAAATAGTTGCCCGCGCTATCGACCGCCGCCATGCGTATCAAATGCTTAACTTAAAAGTAGATGCCTTTAATCGCGAAACGGTCGACTCCGCCATTAACCTTGCAGTAGAGGCGCTTGAACTGTTAGGTAACAATAAAGAAGATGCCCAGCGCGCCGGAAAACTATTTAGAGACCACGACCGCGCTGCGGTTGTGCAACTTGCCGAGCTGTGGGGCGATGACGCCAGCTACGGCGTAGCCGTGCGCCAACGCATGGAAGATTTAAAACAAGTGCTGCAGCAAGATAAGCAGGCACAAAGTGATTTAAATACCTGCGACAGCGGCGACTGCGAAGAAGGCCTAACAGAGCTAGCTGATAGACCTAAAAAGCCTGATGATGCTCATCTTGAATAGTTGGTTTTGAATTATTAGAGATAATGGTTTTGCCTCGTTCAGAGGCAAAACTTCTGAATAATTAATTTTGTATGTTACTCAACTTCAACGAATCCATCTTCGTCTCCTTTGAATTTTTCTTTATTTTTATTGCTCAACTCTTCAAGCTCTTTATCTGGCTCATCACCCATAGGCCAACCAGCATCTATTAAGCCTAAAAAATCCCCAAGGGAAACCCAACCAACAACTTTTATTGAGTCAGATTTAAGCCACTTTTCACCATCCCAGTTAAGGTAATCGTAAGAACCGAACCCAGTTTTATAACTAGACGCAACAAAGTATAAACCAGGCTGAACAGGGTTTGAATTTTCAACCCAATCTACCGGCACATTCACTTTTTTCATTATTTTAGTCTCCACACTTTTTCCTCGTGAATATAAACCAGTAGGCCACAGCCACAATAGCTGAACTATAAGCATAGATAAATAACACCCCGAGTTCTGATTTACTGGTTAACAATACTATGAATGTGGGAACTAAACTTAAAGGGAGTAAAAAGCGAAGTTTGAATTTATTAAAATGTTGAAGCAACAAAGCTATCGGCAAACCATAAAAAAGAGTTAAAAATGCAGCTAAAAGCCAGCCAACAAAAGTCATTATAATCCAAGGTTCAAAGCCAGTTGTAGAGACCACGTAACCTGTAGCAAGCGAATAACTATATAAAATTAGAAATGCCACCAATAGTGCAGGAAAAACTACAAATGGAGCCATACAACAAGCCTGTATGTTTTTTCGTGTCTTCTGGCTAAATGTGTTCATGCTAAATTACTCAAAGAGGCATTAATGCCTTTGTATAAAAACTAATGAATAAATTTAAGTGCTCTATCATTTAGTTTTATAAAGCATTTCTATGAACCTGTATTAGTATCAAATAGTATAAATTATTACCAACTATAAATATGTTGAAAATCGAGAGTTACTTTAGAGGTAAGAGAAAGCAGCCTGACGGTGTTTTGATGGTTGTGACTTTATTAACCCCATTAAGTAGGCCATAACCTCTCACTCTTCCAGCTATGAGCTACTACATTTAAACAGTCTAAAACCTAGTGGTGGTGACCACCTTGAATCGCTTTACCTTGCTGGTTATAAAACCCCGTTGCGCTGTGTTCTATAAAACCAAGGTTGATCATTTTTGCTAAAAACGGGTCGTTTTCGTTATCGCCAATATCGGCGTAGTCGGTGGTTTGGAAGCGATCCCATTTGGCAAACTGTGCAGTTATTTCTGCTTTATTACTGCTTACATTATTTAAGTTAAGCGCAGTGTGAGTGTGGTTTTTTTTATTGGTTACGCTAAAGCTTTTAACCAAATTCGACTTGGTAAATAAAGCGAGTTTAAATTGGTTGTCGCCTTGTGTAAGTGCGTAGTTTTTAACTTCATCGCAGCCTGTGCCTTGGGTGTTTAAAAGGGTCATTTTTTCGATTAAATGCGCATCCACCAGCTGATTTTTAGCACTCCAATTTTGTATGCCACGTACCTCGGATGGCTGATACTCAATACCCCGTTGCTGGGCATTAAAATAACGAATTGGGCGAATTTGCTTGTTAGCTAAGTGCTGCCAAAGCTCAGTAATAACC
Source organism: Pseudoalteromonas sp. P1-7a (assembly GCF_001401855.1). Taxonomy (NCBI): domain Bacteria; kingdom Pseudomonadati; phylum Pseudomonadota; class Gammaproteobacteria; order Alteromonadales; family Pseudoalteromonadaceae; genus Pseudoalteromonas; species Pseudoalteromonas sp. P1-7a. Next base: position 88,755 of record NZ_LKDU01000010.1, read on the forward strand.
TCACGTTGGTGCGCTACTTGCGAGTTATTACGCCAAAGCGTTAGTGACTGTGTGCTTTGCTCATGGTTATGAGTATTGGTAATTTTATAGTCGGCTTTTAACTGTGCGCTATCAATATCACATTGCTGCGCTAACGTGCTGGTACTGGCAAGCGTTACCATTAAAAATAATGCAAGTTTCATTAATTTATCTCTTTTTAAACATCACTGTAATAGCCATACAATAACGACTTACAATGGCATTTTTATGACATAAAAAAACAACTCGCACAGGGTACGAGTTGTTTTTAAATACACATGCTATGTGCGTACTTTATATATTTAAAAAGTACGCTTTTATGTGTGTTACGGCGTTACTTTTTCGTCGGCTGTTTTAACTAAATCAGCCGCAAAGTCCATTACATGGAATAAAAAGCTTTGCTCATTAGTGCCTGTTACTAAATGAGCGCCTGGGCCCATTGCGTATACACCCACATCTTCACCTGCGTGAGTTTCTGAGCCAAGTGGTACAAGTGCCTCTTGGTGAAAGCCCGGTGCAGTTGTATCAACGTCTGATAAATCTACACGCCCAGTAACAGGTGCAAATGCATAACCCGCATCGGCATCGGTTTCATCGCCTAAATCCCTAAAGCCGCCACCGTTGGTGTAGCCCACTGTGGTGTATGGCATATCGTCGGCAGCTAGGCTTGGCTCGGTTTCGCCTACGGCAACAACTTTACCTAATATTGGGTTACCACGTTTAGGGTAGCCTGCAATAGTAAATACGTGGCTGTGATCGGCTGTTACTACTATTAGCGTTTCTTCTGGGTTAGTGTTTTCCATTGCCACTTGCACAGCTTTTGCAAACTCTACTGTGTCGTTTAGAGCATTGTAGGCATTACCCGCATGGTGAGCGTGGTCAATACGCCCTGCTTCTACCGATAAGAAAAAGCCATTGTCGTTGTTATCAAGCACGTTAATTGCTTTTTCGGTCATTTCGCTAAGTGAAGGCTCGCCCGCTACATCGTTTGCGCGGTCGGCTTCGTATTGCATGTGCGATTCGTTAAATAAACCAAATACTTTAGTGGCATCGTCGCTGATTGCATCAAAACCAGTTTGGTCCATAACGTATGTGCCACTTGGGTAAGTTGTTTGCCACTCGGTTACTAGGTTGCGGCCATCAGTACGATCGCCTTCTACTGCGCTAACTGCATCGGCTGAGTTTGCTGCTGCATCTTTAGGTAAAAAGTGACGTCGTCCACCGCCCATTACTACGTCTATGCCATCTACATCAATACCAGCAAAGCGCGCTTCTAGGTTGGCTTCAAAGTTTACTAGTTGCGATGCAATATCTTCACAGGCTTCAGTGCCCTCTGGCATATCTGAGTTATCTTCCCAGTTACGGTCAGCCGATTTAGCATACGTTGCTGCAGGTGTTGCATGGGTAATACGTGCGGTTGAAATAAGGCCAGTTGCTTTACCGGCAATTTCTGCAAGTTCTAGCGAGGTCACTAGCTCATTACCTTGGGCTGTTGAACACACACCGCGTTCAATGTCTTCATCTACGCCAATTACGCCCACATCGGTTTTAACACCCGACACCATTGCCGTCATTGTGCCTGCCGAATCTGGCGTTTGTGCATCTACATTGTAAGTTTTAACAAAACCTGAGTACGGCATTTTTTCAAAGCTTAGCTGGTAGTCTTCACCTAAGCCGCCTTCAAGCTGGCCTGCTAAAATACGTGCAGCCGTTACGGTAGAAATACCCATACCGTCGCCTACAAATAAAATAACGTTTTTAGCTTTACCCGACTCGGTAACCACACTTGCATTTGCTTGCTGTGTTTTTTCAAGCTGTGCTTGTGCACCACTAAACCATGCATTGCTTGTTAGTGATGCAAGTTGCTCGCTGGTAAGTGATGTAGCAGGTGCATTACACACTAAATTAGAAGAGGTCACTTCGTCGCTATCTAGCACGCCGTTGCCGTTTGTATCTACGCCGGTTTGGGTTTCTACACCGCCATTAACACATTGCTCTGAGCCTACTGCAATAGTGTTATCTACCGCGAGAATATTATTTTCGTCTTTGTCGTCGTCACTGCAACCTGCAAGCGCGACCATTACTGCTAAAGAAAGTACTGTTAATTTGTTCATGTTAGCCGCCATTATTGCTGAGTTAGTTCAAGAGCTTGATCAATTAAATGAAATACTACGTTTTGCTCAATTACGCCTTGAGCTAGCTGCGCACCAGGGCCCTTTGCATGCAGCGAAATATCTTCACCAGCATGGGTTTCTGAGCCAAGGGGTACAGTGGTTTCTTGATGAAAGCCAGGTGTAGTAGTATCAACGCCTGTAAGCTCTACACGTCCAGCAACTGGAGCTGTTAAATAAGCGGCATCGGCATCTGTTTCATCAACTAAGTTTCTAAACCCTAAGCCATTTGCATAGCCCACTGTGGTGTAAGGCATGTCGTCGGCAGCAAGGCTTGGGGTGGTTTCGCCTACGGCAACTACTTGACCTAAAATTGGGTTACCGCGTTTAGGGTAGCCAGCAATTGTAAATACGTGGCTGTGATCGGCGGTGACTAAAATAAGGGTTTCTTCTGGGTTGGTGTTATCTACGGCAGCTTGTACTGCTTTTGCAAATTCTATGGTGTCGTTAAGTGCGTTGTAGGCATTACCCGCGTGGTGTGCGTGGTCAATACGGCCCGACTCAACCGTTAAGAAAAAACCGTTTTCGTTTTTGCCTAATACGTCAATCGCTTTGCTGGTCATTTCGCTTAATGAAGGCTCGCCTGCCACGTCGTTTGCGCGGTCAGCTTCGTATTGCATGTGCGATTCGTTAAATAAACCAAATACTTTAGTGGCATCATCAGCAATGGCATCAAAGCCTGCTTGGTCCATTACATAAGTACCTTGTGGGTATTGAGTTTGCCATTCAGTAACTAGGTTACGTTCATCAGTACGATCCCCTTCTACCGCGCTAAGTGCATCAGCTGAGTTAGCTGCTTCATCTTTTGGTAAAAAGTGACGACGTCCGCCACCCATAACAAAATCAAGGCCGTCAACATCGGTACCTACAAAACGGGCTTCTAGGTTTTTTTCAAAATTTACCAGCTGCGAGGCAATATCTTCACAGGCAGTTTCGGTTTCTGGCATGTCTGAGATATCTTCCCAGTTACGGTCTGCCGATTTAGCATACGTTGCCGCAGGTGTAGCGTGAGTAATACGCGCCGTTGAAACAATACCCGTTGCTAGGCCTTTAATTTCAGCAAGCTCAGTGGCTGTTAAAAGCTCATTGCCCGCAACTGTTGAACACACACCGCGCTCTATGTCCTCGTCTACACCAATTACGCCTACATCGGTTTTAACCCCTGAGATCATCGCGGTCATGGTGCCTGCAGAATCGGGGGTTTGCGCATCTACGTTATATGTTTTTACCTGTGCCGAGTACGGAAACTCTTCAAAGCTTAAATAACCTTCTTCACCTAGCTCACCCGCGCGCTGACCTTGTAAAATACGTGCTGCGGTAAGGGTAGATATACCCATGCCGTCGCCTACAAACAAAATAACGTTTTTAGCTTTTGTTGTGTTTTCATTTTGTGCTTGAGCCGTTTTAGCAGTTAACGTGGTTTGGGCATTGGTATACCAGCTACTACCTGTTTGGCTTTGTGGTAATACATTGGCATGGCTTGCTGTACTTAACATAAGCGTTAAGCCAACTGCCGCAGCAATTTTTTTAATTTTCATCCTTTATTATTCCCATAGTGTAGTGGTTGTTTTTGCTTGAAGCGTCTGCCTCAAATTAGTAACCGCAGCACTATAGAAAATAGATGTGACCTCTAAGCGTACTTTTAATGAAAAAAACATGACTAAAGCATTACAAAAATAAGACACAAAAAAAGCGCAGCGTTTAAAAACGCTGCGCTTAGCACAATTTACACAGGGATAAATTTATAACATTAAAAACGCGCCTTAAACGATACGCCAAAGTAGCGCTCGGCATCACGCGGAATTTGGTAACGGAAGTTGTCGCCACTGTAGGTTGTTGCGTAACTTTCGTCGGTTAGGTTTTTAGCAATAAGCGATACTCTAAATGCATCATCTTTAAACGATAAACCTACACTGGCATTTAAAATACCGTAATCAGGTAGTAACGCCGCGGGGTTAAACTCGCCTACATTATTTGGTAGGTCTGAGTATTGCTCGTCGGTGTAAATGTAAGAGCCGTTAATGTGAATATTAAAGTCGTGCTCTGTTTCAATAAAGTAATCAGCACTTAGTGAGTATTTTAAATCTGGCGAAAAAGGCACATCTAAGCCAGAGCGATCAGTACATGAACCCTCAGCTACTTCTGCCGGACAATTAAATTCGTCAATTTCAGCCTGAATGTACGCAATACCCCCGGTTAAAGTAAGTGAGTCGGTAGCCGCCCACATAAAGTCAACCTCAGCACCTTGCGTGCTTACATCACCGGCATTGGTTAAGCGGGTAATACAGGTACCGTCTGAACAGTCAAAGTTATTGGCTTGAAAGCCTTCAATTTCGGTTCTAAATACAGCAAAGTTAAATACAAAGTCGCGGCTTGCGTATTTATAGCCAAGCTCGTACGCATCTGACTCTTCTGGTGCAATTTCGCGGCTATCGTTATCAGGGTTAAAGTTATAGTACACGTTAAAACCAGGGCCTTTGTAGCCTTGCGAGTAAGTACCGTAAACCATTTGGCCATCGCCTAAATCGTATTGCATACCTAAACGACCTGACACATTGGTTTCTTCTGCACTGCCTGATTCATCAGTATTTAGTGCAGCTGAGCGTACACCTACACCGGTGCGACCAAATTCATCATTGCTTACGCGGCGGTGTGTGTACGACACTTCATCGTCGGTGTAGCGAATACCAAACAGTACGCGTAAATCTTCAGATAAATCGTAAGTACCATCGGCAAAGGCTGCCCAGTTGTTAAACTCGGTGCTCATGTACGCGGTGGCCGATACAATATCGTTAGCATTACAGCTTACACCTAGGCTTTGCGTGTAAGTGTCTAAATCGGCCAATGCCGCATCAAGTTCTGCACCGGTTAAGTTATTTTGAGCGTAATACGCCATGGCAGCGTCTAGCTGGCCTGCGTTATTTTGACAACTCGCGTCACGGGTAAAGTTACGTTGCGAGTCCATGTTCCAGTAAAATAAACCAGCCACATAGTTAAACGGGCCTGCTAGGTTAGAGGTCACTCTAAATTCTTGCGAAAACTGATCCCACTGCTGTGCACCTAAGTCGTGTAATTGAAAGGGCGCGCCAAATACTGGCTCATTACTGTCGCCAGCAATCGAGGTAAAGTCGCCTTCGCGGTATTCGGTGTTATCCCACGAGCGCTGTGCTGTAATTGACGTATACGTGTAGTCGCCAATGGTTTTATCAACCTGTACCGAAAACGCGCTGTGTTCGTCAATTGTGCGCGACTCATAGTCGTGATCCACTTTGCGCTGGTCTAGGTCTATATCGGCAACACCATCAACAATGCCGTTGCTGTTAGGCGCAGCTTGCGAATCTGGGTTACGGCCACTTGGTAGGGCTTCTAAATCGGCACAACAGTCGTCATCGGCGTTATAAAATTCGGCAATAAATTTAACGTTTAAATCATCGCTTGGCTCGTATTTAAATACAGCACGTGCACCTTCACGGTCGTAGCCGTTTACTTTTTCGTTGTTGTAAACGTTATCAATGTAGCCATCAAACTTACCTTTAAATACGGTTAAGCTTGCTGCTAAATCATCGGTTAAACCGCCACTTACCACGCCTTTAAAGCGGTATTCGTTATCTTGATAAAATGAGGTTTCTACGCTGCCGGTTGTATCGTACGAAGGGTCTTTGGTTGTAATGTTTACCACACCCGCCGAGGCATTTTTACCAAATAAAGTACCTTGTGGGCCGCGCAGCACTTCAATGCGAGATACATCGTATAAATCGGCAAAAGCTTGACCAGAACGGCCAAGTACCACGCCATCAACCACGGTTGCTACACTTGGCTCAGCGGCAATACTAAACGAAATAGTACCAATACCACGCACCGTTAGCGCTGAGTTACGCGTTGTTGTGCCTTTTCTAAAACTTACCGAAGGCACAAGTGACTGTAGGCCCTCCATGTTATTAGCAAATGCCGAATCTATCTGATCACTATTCAGTACAGACACCGCTAGCGGTACTTCGTTTAGGCTTTGCGTTCGTTTTTGTGAGGTTACAACAATTTTTTCAAACTTATCGTTATCGTTTTGCTCTGCTTGTTGTTCAGTTTGCTCTTGCTGCGCATGTGCTTGCGTGCTTAGCGCTAAACCCGTTGTCATTGCTAACGTGACTGCCAAGCTTAAGACGGACTTTTTAGCTCTCATGTCATTCTCCAAATTGTGCGTGTGTGCTGTTAAATTACCGCGCTAGCAAGTGTGTGGGTTGCTAAAAAGCGGTGCCAGAGTGTTGTAGTTATTTTCCTTATATCTCTTATGTCTTATATAAGAGATATAAACTTAAACAAACTCACCCTTTATTGCAAACATTATGTGAATAAAATGTGATTTAAAATTTATATAAAGAATATAACGGCGCGTTATGCTCGCTCTAAGCCAATATGCGCCAAGCTGCTTGTGTAGCGTTTATGCCATCGGCGTACGCTCCACCAGCTAAGCACAAAGGCGCTAGTCCAAACGGCAACTAAGCTCGGTACAAAGTAAACGCTGGTGCCACCAACAAGCCCAAGGGGAGAAAACAGTATGTACAGGCTTACAATTAAGCTCACCAATACAATGGCGCAAGGCAACGCGTATTTCCAAGGGCTTAGGTTTACCTCGGCTTTGCGGGTAAATTTCCACGGAGTGGCAAGAGGTTTGTAATAACCAATACCTAACATAATGGCCAGCTCAATAAAAAATAATATGGCGTAAATATGGATAAAGTTAATGTCTACGTCCCACACAAATTTAAGCAAAGTGTAGGCAATAACATGAAATACAATCGCCACTTTAGCGCCCAGTGCAGGCACTTTACGAGTAAATAAACCCACTAACACAATTGTGATGACCGGAATGTTGTAAAATCCGGTAAATACACGAATTATGTGCCACAAACCTTCTGGGGCAAACATCAGTAACGGCGCAGTAATAAACGATAATATAGCAATTACAATACTGGTGGTTTTAGCCACTTTAATTAGCTTTTCGTCGCTTACTTGGTCTTTTTTCATTGGCTTGTAAACATCTAAACAAAACAATGTGGCAGCACTATTTAACAGTGAATTAAACGAGCTAAATACCGCACCTAATAGCACCGCTAAAAAGAACCCAGATAAGTACTGAGGCAGTACATCTTTTACTAAATGTGGGTAGGCTAAATCTATGGTTTGTAAGCTTTCGTGTTTATAAAGGTGATACGCAATTACGCCTGGGATCATCATCATAAAAGGGACTAGTACTTTAAAGTACCCTGAAAACAACACGCCCTTTTGGCCTTCTACTAAGTTTTTAGCGCCCAATGTACGCTGGATCACGTACTGATTGGTGCCCCAGTAAAATAAATTAGCGAGGATCATACCGGTAAAAATGGTACCAAATGGCACGGGATCGTCGCTGCTACCAATGGCGTTGAGCTTTTCGGTATCGGTGTTTACTAGGGTGCTTAAGCCATCGGCAAAGTTACCATCGCCAAGGGCAATAAGGCCAAGAGTTGGCACTAAAATACCAATAATTAATAGCCCAACCCCGTTAATGGTATCCGATACCGCAACCGCCTTTAAACCGCCAAATACCGCATATATAGCGCCCACGGAGCCTACAATAATAATGGTGACAATTAAGCTTGCTTGGTAGCTTAAGTTTAATAGGGTAGGTACATCAAATAACCTAAGAACAGCGATTGATCCTGAGTACAAAACAGAAGGGATCGTTATAAAACAATACCCTACCATAAATAAGATCACCGTCATGCGGCGTACGGTATCGTCAAAACGATCCCGCAAAAATTCAGGCAAGGTAGAAAACGCGCCGGCTAAATACCGCGGTAAAAAGATCAGCGCCATTATAATGGTGGATATCCCAGCAGTTACTTCCCACGCCATAGAACTGAGGTTGTAACCATACGCTGAGCCATTAAGGCCAATAAGTTGTTCGGCCGATAAGTTAGTGAGGATCATTGACCCCGCTATAAATGTACCTGTTAAACCACGCCCCGCTAAAAAGTAGCCGTCTTGGGTGTTAACTTCCCCTTTGGTTTTTTGGTACGAGATATATCCTACCAGCGCCATAAACGCCAGGCACGATAGCAGTGTCATGGTAATGTTCATACCTTCCATCTTGCGCCCCTTTTAGCTTACTTTACTCGGTAAAAAGTAAGCTAATATCTTTATTATTGTGTGTGTTACGTGTGTTGTGTGTGTTTGCTATTTACCGAGTTTTATTTTGGCCAAGCTGTTAGCTGGCTCATGTCTTGCTCTGTGTGTTGAACCTCTGGGCCGAGCATGAGCGTATCGCCTTTACGAACAAATACGGCCATTTGTGTAAGCTCAAGTGTTTCTTCGTAATACTTACCGCCCTCGTAAGTTTGCCCATCAGGAAAGCTCAACCATTCCCCTTGCGGTAAGTAAAATTTAACTTTACCGCTAGGTACCACACATGGCACAACAAGAAGTTTTTCGCCGCACATAAATTGCTGATCAAAACGATGTGCCAATACCTCATCAGGAAATGCCAGTGCCATGGCACGCTGAATAGGCAGCCCTGTTTGCTGCGCTTGCTCTGCACACGCTTGTAAGTACGGAATTAACTGATAGCGTAATTTAAGCGCTGCAAATACGGCGTCACTTGCTTGCTCGGTGTATGACCACGGTTCGCGAGGGCCAATGCCATGTAAGCGCATATGCGCACTAAATACCGACGCTTGCGCCCAGCGTACATAAAGCTCTGCATCGCGCGTATCTTTGTAAAAACCGCCAATGTCAGTTGCAAAAAATGGCCCGCCCGACATGCCCCACGCTAAGCTACCGCGAATGCTCGCTGCTAAACCTTGCCAATCGGCCTGTGGGTCACCGCCCCATTGTGCAGGGAATCGTTGGCTGCCTGTCCATGCCGATCGGCTAAACAAAAATGGCCCTGTTTTACAGTATTTTTCGGCGGCTTCATAAACGCAGCGGTTGTATAACATGCTGTATACGTTGTGTAATCTTATACCGCTGTCGCCACTGTGCGATACCATGTTTTCATCTTCTAGCTGTTCGCCAAAGTCTGCTTTTATCATATCTACGCCAAGCTCAAACAGTGGCTTGTGCGACTCCAGCCAGTATTCGTAAGCATCGGGGTGAGTAAAATCTAAAATACCCGACTCTGGTAATGGCGTAAGTACTTCACCAAAGGGGCTTAAATCCCACTCGTATTGGTACGCTTTACCTGTGCGTTTATCTTTTATTAGCCAACCGTTTTCGGCCGCTTTAGCAAATAATGGATTGTTTACCGAGATCATCGGGTATTCCCATACACAAATTTTAAAATCCATGGCTTTTAGTTCATCAAGTACAGGTTTTGGGTCGGCGTAACGTGTTGGGTCCCATTCAAAGGCAAAGCGGGTGTCGGTGTCTTGCCATGCACGGCCATCAAGGGTAATTACATCGCACGGCATGTTTTTAGCGCGTACTTCGCGGGCTACACTTAATAACTCGTCGGCGTCTTTGTAATATGCTTTTGATAAAATAACACCAAAGCTCCACTGTGGTGGCACCGGCGCAAAACCAGTTAGCTCGCAGTAGCGATTAATGCTTTGTGCAGGCGTTTGCTCTTGGTATAAAAATACATCTAATGCGTCGTCTTCTACTAAACACACATAAGCACGTTGCGACCAAAGTGCGTAACCTACGCCATGTGTAACGGGCGCTGGCGTGTGTACAAATAAATTCCAGCCCTCAGGGCTCCAAGCGTATGGCGTATTTTTATAAGATTTTTCGGCGTTTACGCCCAGTGCATCATGGTTGTATGAGCGAATAAGTTGGCCGCGTTTATCAAGCTTGCCCCACTTTTCACCAAGGCCGTATACGGCTTCGTCGTAGTTTAGCTCTAGGCTTAAAATCCAGCCGTTATTGGTTTTAGCCAGTGGTGGTAAACGATGCTGGCGCACAAAGTGGCCATCGGTTGCTGATTGCTGTACTAATTTGTCGTTTTTATAAAGCTTAAAGTAAAACGGGTCGCTGTAAAATTCTAAGCGGTAGTCACCGGCAGTGGCTGCAAAGCCGTGGTCTAATGTATTAAGTGAAAGCGGTAAGTTAGAAGGGGTGGTGGTTAATATTTTAAACGTCTCGTCATGCGTGGAGCCTGCATTTAAACGTAAACCAAACTGGCTTATGGTAACGCTAACCTCGCCAAATTGGGTCGGTAAAACTAGCACATGGCCTTGTAGCTTAGGCTCTGCAATTAAGCGTGCTGGCTCTATAGCGTTCCAGTCTGGCTCACGTAATTCAAATGCATTCATGGGAGTTCCTTAACCAATTATTAGTCTTGTATAAGATACAAGTTAAATAATTGTAATCCCCATGTCAACGTAAATAAATTCAAGTTAAGTTAATTTACGCCCTTGATTTAAAATATACTCGGTGCCGATGTAGCCACCAGCGAAACCCCACTTAAGCCCAGCAAAGTAATTGCTATTATACGAATCCATTTTGCATCAACATAAGGCGTTAATTTACGGGCAAAGTGTGTAACTAAAAGCACAAGAGGTATGGCCGCAGCAATTAAAAACATAATATCGAGCTCGGGTAAGGTGCCAAATAGCGCAATACCTACACGTACTATGCCACCAATGGTAAATACCGCAAGTAATGTGCTGCGTATGGCCTCAATAGACCAACTTTGTTTATAGCACTGAAACACCAGCGGCGGCCCCGACGTTGAAAACAGCCCGCCTAGCAAACCACTTACGCCGCCAGCAATTAAAAATGAGCCACGCCCGCTTTGCTTATTGGCTCTATCACGACCAATTAGCATTAAGCCACAGCATAATAAAATACTAATCCCTAAAATAAAGTTTAAAAACTGCGTTAAATGCGCCGACATATATTCAAGCAATATAAAACCTAACAGCATTAGCGGAATACCGGTATACAACATAAGTTTAAGCTCGGGCAGTTTTACTGCATTGCGGTTTTTTACCACCACAGTGGTTGAGTTAACCAAGCCTAATAAGCTGACTAAAAATGTAGTCGCGGTGAGCGGTAAAACATCTAGCAGCGTAAAGCTTGCAACCACCAACAACCCAAAGCCAAACCCGCTTAGCGTTTGCATTATGGTGGCTAGGCTTAGGCACAGCGCCATAAGCAAGATGAGTTCTAACGAAATACTGAGCACTTTAAATATCCTAGATGTGCGCTATTGTAGTGTAACGATTTGTTTTTAGGCATAATGTAAAAACAAACTACACGGCAATAGTTCACAATTAATTGAGCTTGCGCAAAGCTGCGCAAAAGTTTTCACCTATGATATAAATACAGGTGGATTAAATTTAATGGTAAATAACAATGAGTAACTCTATGTTTGATCACAAATTAAGTGGCCCAAGCTTGGCTTTTCAACCACTTTACTTACAAGTGGCTGATTATATTAAACAGCTCATTGTTGAAAGACGCTGGGTGCCTGGCGAAGTATTACCAAGCGAGTTTCGCCTTGCTGAAGAATTTAACGTAAGCCAAGGCACTGTTCGTAAAGCGCTTAATTTATTAACCGACGATAAAATAGTTACTCGTCGCCAAGGTGTTGGTACGTTTGTATCTGAGCACACCGCGCAAGATGCCCTGTTTAGGTTTTTTCCGCTGCAGGCTGACGGCAAAGGTGCCGACCTACCTAAAGCCGAGCTATTGTCGGTTGAACTTTGCCCTGCACCAAAAGATGTAATCGATGCCCTGCAACTTAATAAAAAAGACAAAGTTACTAAGCTTGTCCGCAGACGTATTCTCGATAACGAATTTTGCATGACCGAAACTATATACCTACCGCAAAGTTTCTTTCCTGATATACATCAAAGTAGTGATATTCCGCATACATTGTATCATTACTACCAAACCAAATTTAACCAAACCGTACATAAAACCCAAGACAGCATTAAAGCCGTTTTAGCAGATGAAACCGACGCTAAACTACTCGCTATTAAAGCCGGTGACCCACTGTTGTTGGTATCGCGCATTACCGAATCAATCGAAGGTAAACGCATAGAATACCGTTTGAGCAAATGCCGTAGCGATCACTACCACTACCAAATTGAACTTGATTGATACTGTTCATATTAACGCGCACTTATTAAATATTTTTTAAAGGCAGCAAACGCTGCCTTTTTGCTGCCTGTAGGTTTTTAGCCCCTTTCATTTATTCCTTACGCGTTAACATAGTGTTGACACTGTTAGATTCGTATAATAACTTATGTCTTATACAAGACCAAAGTCATTATGCAATTTTAACAGGAATTCCCAATGAGTTCATTAAATAACATCCCGCCAGTCGGGTTCGGTTTATGGAAAGTAGCACAAGAAGATTGCGCGCAAACAGTGTACCAAGCTATTAAAGCAGGTTACCGTCATCTTGATTGCGCATCAGACTACGGCAACGAAGAACAAGTGGGCGATGGCATAGCCCAAGCAATAAAAGACGGCCTATGTACCCGCGAAGAATTATGGGTTACGTCAAAACTATGGAATACCTTTCATGCGCCAGAGCATGTAGAGCTTGCCATTGATAAAACCTTGAGCGATTTAAAGCTCGACTACCTCGACTTATACTTAATTCACTTTCCGATTGCGCAAACGTTTGTGCCAATCGAAACACGCTACCCGCCAGAATGGTTTGTAGACCCAGATGCACAAAATCCCCAAATGGAGCTGGCAAAAGTGCCACTGCATTTAACGTGGCAAGCAATGGAAGAGCAAGTACATAACAACAAAGCAAAACGCATTGGCGTGTGTAACTACTCAAGCGCACTTATTCACGATTTAATGAGCTACGCCACAATTAAACCCGCGATGCTGCAAATTGAGTCGCACCCTTATTTAACCCAAGAGCGACTAGTAAGGCTTGCCAAACAGTACGATATTCCGGTTACTGCGTTTTCACCGCTGGGTGCGCTTTCGTACCTTGAGCTTGAAATGGCCGATCAAACTGAGTCGGTGCTTGAGCAAAGCGTTGTAAAAGCTGCGGCGCAAAACCATGGCAAAACCCCCGCACAAGTTGTGCTGCGCTGGGGCGTGCAACGTGGCACCGCCATTATTCCAAAAACCTCTAAGTTTGAGCGCATGAAAGAAAACCTCGCGCTGTTCGACTTTGAATTAACCGAGCAAGAAATGGCGCAAATTTCTGCGCTTAATAGCAATCGCCGTTTTAACGACCCTGGGCACTTTTGTGAAGCTGCCTTTAACCGTTTTCACCCTATTTACGATTAGGATAATAACATGTCAGCTACCGAACTTAACTATGCCCAAGTGCCTACACAATTAACGTTTGATGACTCGGTTTTTCCGTGCATTGTGGTTAATAACAATAACGCCAGCACCGTTGAAGAAGCGGTAGCTTTTATTCGCGCTCACAAAAGTGAGCTGGCTAAAAAACTTCGCAGCTCAGGCGCTGTATTGTTTAGAGGCTTTCCTATTAATAGCGCCGAGACGTTTGATACGTTTTCAGCAGGATTTGATTACGACAACTTTACGTACCAAGAGTCGCTATCCAATGCGGTACGTATTAACTTTACTGAGCGTGTATTTACCGCTAATGAAGCCCCAAAAGATGTAGAAATTTACCTTCATCACGAAATGGCGCAAACACCTATTTCGCCTAGTAAGCTGTTCTTTTTTTGTAAATCGGCAGCTGAGGAAGGCGGCGCAACGCCACTTTGTCGCTCAGATAAATTATTTAGCGCATTAAAGCAATATGATAGCCAATTAGCCGATGACTTTGAGCAAAAAGGCTTAAAATACACCACTTACATGCCCGCAGCCGACGATGCTACATCGGGCCAAGGCCGCAGCTGGAAAAGCACCCTAAGTGTTGAAACCAAAGACGAAGCGCACAATAAACTTACCGAGCTAGGTTACGAGTGGGAATGGCTAGAAGATGGCTCCTTAAAAGCAATTACCCCAGTTTTACCGGCTGTACTTACCCTTGAAAACGGCGTACAGGTTTTTTATAACCAACTTATTGCCGCTTATATGGGCTGGAAAGGCGTACGCGAAAACCCATCGGTTGCTATTACCTTTGGCGATGGCAGTGCCATTCCTAAACAAGGGCTTGAAAAAATTGTTGAGCTATCAAAAGACTATACCTTTGATTTAGCCTGGCAAGATGGCGATGTAGCCTTAGTAGATAACGAAATGGCGATGCATGGCCGTCGCCCATTTACTGGCGAGCGTAAACGCCAAGTACTTGTAGCTCTGACTGCAGCTAACGCCTAATGCAAAGCTTAACCAATGCGCTAAAGGTAAAAATTTCCCCGTTATGGCAAGGCGCTAGTATTGCAGCGATGACTGGCCTTGCCGCTTTATTTTTAAGTGAACACTATGGCGCACCCGCTATGCTATTTGCCTTATTATTAGGCATGGCGGTGTCGTTTTTATATCAAAGTGATAGCCCGTGCGCTAAAGGCATAGACTTTACCGGCACCACGGTTTTACGCGTAGGTATTGTGTTACTGGGGACTCGCATTGCGTTAGGTGATTTAATTACACTGGGTTGGCAAACCGCGTTAATGCTAGCTGGCGCTATATTTACCACCATTATTTTAGGGGTTGTACTTGCCCGAGTATTTGGTTTACAAAAGCGTTTTGGCGCACTTACCGGAGGGTCAGTCGCTATTTGTGGTGCATCGGCAGCACTGGCTATTTCATCTATTATGCCTAATAGCGAGCATAAAGAGCGCGATACGTTACTGACTGTAATTGGCGTAACGGCTATGTCGACCATAGCGATGATTTTATACCCGATTGTGGTTAACTACCTTGAGTTTGACGCCCACAACGCCGGCGTATTTTTAGGTGGCACCATACACGATGTAGCCCAAGTAGTCGGTGCGGGGTATTCGGTATCGCCCGAGGCAGGCGATATAGCAACACTGACTAAACTAGTACGAGTAGCCATGCTGTTGCCTGTAGTACTTATTATGATGGTTGTGATTAACCGCTCAAACAAAAGTAACCATGGCGAGCTGCCAAAAGTACCGGGGTTTTTAATTGGCTTTGTAATTTTAATGATTATAAACAGCACCTTTAACCTGCCAGCAATTGTGCTTGAAACCACCAATGAGCTTTCTCGATTCTTTTTAATTGCCGCCATCGCCGCCATTGGTATGAAAACAAACCTAGGCAAACTCACCGAGGTAGGTTTAAAGCCAATAATAATGATTGTTGCCGAAACCATTTGGATAGCACTGTTAATACTTGGCTTTGTATTGTGTAGCTAAAACCTTGAGTGTATTGAGTAGTTAGGGCGTGTTGATCTTTGCGGATTGAAATTTGTTCAATCTAGGGGTGATTAAATCGCGGCGCGAGATTTGTAACCTAGTGGGCTAAGTAAAAATCGAGTAAAAAAGAGTTTATCGCCCCTAGGCAGAACCCAAAGGGCAGCGCATGTTTGGCATTTATGCTGCGTTATCGCCTATTTATGTGAAATAACCACACTTCATAGGCTCTGCCTTGCCTAAAAACCAAACATACTGCTGCAAATTCAACCATCAAAGTTCAACACGCCCTAAGCATTAAACCTTGAGCGTATTGAGTGGATTGCCTACAATAGCGCATCACTTTTTAATAAAGATTAAAATCATGACCGATTCAACAAAACCAGCATTACCTGATCAGCTTTCTATTAACCCTCGCAGCAAACACTACATAGAAGAAGTGTTTGAACACGAAATTGGCGTAAAGCTAAACGGTAAAGAGCGCTTTGATGTAGAAGAGTACTGCATTAGCGAAGGTTGGATTAAAATTGCCGCACCTAAAGCGCTAGACCGCCGCGGCCAACCTTTACTTATGAAAGTAAAAGGCACGGTAGAGGTATTTTATAAGTAAGGTTTAGCCTACTAAAACAAGCGACTCTCCTGAGATGTCGCTTTTTTTATACCTATTGAAAAGCATTGAGCTTTTTTCATGTGAATAATGATGAAGTTTCATTATGATTTTATAAAAAACATGGTTGAATAGCGCCATATTGTACAGATACACAAAGGCTTGTTATGAATAAACTCACTATTTTAGATGGCGGCATGGGACGCGAACTTAAGCGCATGGGCGCGCCGTTCACACAGCCACTATGGAGTGCGCAAGCATTAATAGAAGCTCCGCACTTTGTAACGCAGGCTCACCAAGGTTTTATAGAGGCCGGCGCTGAAATAATTACCGCAAATAGCTACGCCTGTGTACCCTTTCATTTAGGTGAAGCGCTATACCAAGCCCAAGGCGCAGCTCTTGCACAGCAAGCGGCGGTCATCGCAAAAGAAGTTGCTCAAAACGCTAAACAAAATGTATTAGTAGCGGGTTCATTACCCCCCGCTTTTGGCTCTTACCGCCCTGAACTATTTGAAAGTAAGCGCGCATTTACTATTTTAGATACGCTATACAAGGCGCAAGACGAGCACGTAGATTTATGGATTGGCGAAACCATATCGAGCATTGAAGAAGCGCACGTTATGGCAAGCGTACTTAAAGGCTCAAACAAGCCATGTTATTACGCATTTACTTTAAATGATGTGGTAAGCGAACAAGCTAAACTTCGCTCTGGTGAACTGGTAAGTGACGCAGTAGCGGCTTTGCTTGAACAAAATATTGCTGGTATTTTCTTTAACTGCTCAATACCTGAGGTTATAGAGCAAGCCTTTAGCGATACTAACGCGGTATTAGCCAAGCAAAATAAAAGCGTTATTTTAGGCGCATTTGCTAATGGCTTTACACCTATCGCGCATGATTACAAAGCCAACGAAGGCTCACAAGCGTACCGCGATATTTCACCTTTAGAGTACCTAGATTTTGCAAAAACGTGGTACAGCCAAGGCGCAAGCATTATTGGTGGCTGCTGTGGCATAGGCCCAGAATTTATTGAAGTACTGGCAAACTGGAAACAACAACTTAAAAGCGCTTAAGCTTTAGTGTTTTTATAAATATTTAAATATTAGGGCTTATTTGCTATTGCCTCATTCCCAGCACCCAATCAAGCCCTTGTATGGCCGTAGTAGGAAATGCGGTTGCATGGCTCGCCCCTTCAATAACAACGCTTTTTAGTTCAATATTATCACTGCTAAGCGCATTAATTTTTTGCGTTAATTGCTTTGCCCCTGCCACCATATTTTGCCCTTCACCAAAGCTTGGCGTTTCCTTTGCGCCTACCGATATATAAACCTTTGTAGGCAATTTAGGTTTATTTGCTTGAAGCGCTAAAATTGCATTGTTATTAAACCAAACTGATGGGCTGCCAATTATATAATTGTTAAATAAATCGGGCATCGTAAATAAAATAGTGGCACCAAATAAGCCACCTAAAGAGTTACCTATATAGGTTTTTTGTGTGTTACTTGCTCTGTAATTTTTTTGTATAAACGGCAGTACAGTATTTTTTAAAAACAGCGCATGGTTGTGAGCGTTACCGGTTGGTTTTTTCCAGCTTTGAGCCTTACTTGGGGTGTAGTCTCTAATTCGGCTGTTGGCGCCTTTTGAGCCCTTTTCGTAACTAATGGCCACAATAATAGCCTGCTGCATTTTGCCACTATTCATAGGAAACCGTGTGGCGCCTGCCACAATAGGAAACGTATACGGTGCATCGGTTAAATAAATAACCGGATATATTTTTTCAGGGTACTTTTTATATGACTTAGGAAGCTGAATAAAAACAGGGTATACCCGATTGGTCACGGGCTCAGTGAGTTCTATAACGCTGCTTCTAGGGATTTGGTAGGGGGTATTTGCGCTTAATTTAAAACACATTAAAGCGCAAAGTAACAGCAGGGATTTTAAAACGGTATTCATTAACCTAAGCCAAGCGTAATAAACTAATATTTAATGACTACTTTAACTCACTTTTAGCTTTAGGCTATTAAAAAACAAAGTTAAATATTAAAAGGCAGTGCTACATGTTAGCTGTTTGTAGCACTGATAACGCTAAGCTGCCTGATCAGATTCATCGCCTGAACACGGGCAGTTATCGTCATTCTGTTTAAGGCATTGTTGATAATTAAACCAATGAGCTACAGCTATAAAAGCCGATCCTATTAAAGTAAGCGCTTTTTCGGCTATTTCATGCCCTAGCAATACCGCACATATCATAAAAGACAGTCCAATAATGCCGCAAGCCATATAACGTTTACGCTTGTGCTTTTTACAGCCTAAGCTCAATGCTAATAAACTGGTGGGTAATACCGCCGCAAGAATCCATAAATGAAATTGTTCACTATCTATTTGCAGTACAGCAAAGCTTGGCAATAGCGCTAAAATAACCGGGGTTGCAAAACAATGTACTGTACACATTAACGATAACCCAATCGCCATACGATCCATAACACTTTGACTCGACTTCATTATTTCCTCTACTAAATTAGTGCCTCTACTCAAAAGCGTTACCTTTAAGGAGACATTTTAGTAACAACAGTTAATTACTATTGATACATTATAACATTTCTCGCATAATTGATATAATATAACATCCAACAAGGTAGTCAAATGAAACGTAGATCTCAATTAGCTGTTCTCATCGCAGCTTTATTACCAGCAAGTGTGCTGGCATCAACAATTGAAGGCGTGGTTTTAAATAATCAAGGTAAAGCGGTTAATAATGCAACGGTAGAAGTTGAAGGCTCAGACCTTAAAGTCACCACCGACGAAAACGGTAAATTTGTACTAACCGAGTTAAACAATGGCTTAAAAGAGCTTCATATTGTGGCCTCAGGTTATGCGCATCTTCATCGCGACATAACAATAATTGGCGATGAAAACCAGTCGGTTACGTTTAATTTAACGCGCTCGCCTATTGAAGTTATTGATATTGAAGCAACCCCTATTCATATGTCGGCAATGGAATCTGCCTCACCTGTTAGTGTTTTATCTGGCGAACAATTAAGGCGCCAACAAGCTGCAACCCTTGGCGACAGCCTTGAAAAACTCCCAGGCGTTAATACAAATTTTCACGGTAAAGTAGCCAGCACGCCTATTATTCGTGGTTTGAGCGGCCCGCGTGTACTTATTACTCAAAATGGCCTTGATGTAAGCGATGTGTCGCGCGTTGGGCCTGATCACTCTGTTGCATCAGAAGCCTCTACCGCACAACAAATTGAAGTATTACGCGGCCCAGCAACGCTATTTTATGGCAGTGGCGCCATTGGTGGTGTGGTTAATGTGGTAGATAACCGTGTTCCAACCGACAGTACAACTCGCGGCGAGTGGAACCTAGAACATAACTCTGCTGATAACCAAAAAGTGGCCTCGTTTAATGCCACCACAGGCACAGACTCGGTGGCTTTTTACGCCGATGCGTTTTGGCGTGAAGCCGACGACTACGAGGTGCCTGTAGCTGCCGATATAGATAGCGACGGTGAAGAGCATAGTGGCGATTACAAAGTTGAAAACAGTTATGAAGAGTCTGACGGTTTTACTGTTGGCGCTAGCTATTTAATGGATAACGGCTTTATTGGCTTAGCAGTAGAGCAATTTAATCGTCAATACGGTATTCCGGGCCATACGCACGGCGAGGAAGAAGAGCACAGCGACGAAGAAGAAAGCGTATTTGCTGATTTAGAGCAAACTAAAGTGCAATTATTAGGTGAGTACAACCTAGATAATAAATGGCTAAACAAAGTAAACCTGCGCGTTGGCCACACCGACTACGAACACGCTGAAATTGAAGGTGGCGCTGTAGGCACCACATTTAAAAACGAAACAAACGAATTTCGTATAGACCTACTACATAACCAATTTAACGAGTGGAATGGCGGCATTAGCTTTCATTACAAACAAAGCGATGTTGAAGCACAAGGTGAAGAGGCCTTTACGCCGCCATCAGAAACAGAAAGCTTTGCTGTAGCACTAATGGAAGAAAGGCACTTTGGTGATTTTTTAGTGCAGCTAGGTGGGCGTATTGAGCGTGTAACCATTGAAGCAGGCGATGTATTACTAGCAAATATTGACGCTCACGCACATGATGAAGCAGAAGAAGCCGACGAGCATGATCACGACCATGAAGAAAGCGCAGAAACCACGCGCGTATTTGACGTAGAGCATGAATTTACGCCAATCAGTTTATCGGCAGGCGTAGTGTGGGATTTTACACCTAACTATAATTTAGGGCTGTCGGTATCGCGCTCTGAACGTGCGCCCTCTGCCTCTGAGTTGTTATCGTTTGGGCCACACATTGGTACTGGCACTTACGAAGTAGGTGCACTATTTGATTTAGATGAAGACGGCCATTTGGGTTTATCTAGTCAAGCAATTGATTTGGAAACAGCCAATAATATCGATTTAACCCTGCGTAAAACCCAAGGTGATGTTGGCTTTATTTTAAATGCCTTTTACAACCAAGTAGATAATTACTATTACCAAATAGACACCGGTTTATTCGCCGAAAGTGGCCACGACCATGGCGATGAAGAAGAAGGGGCTGACGAACACGACCATTCATCAGAACTGCCGGTTTATTTATTTAAAACAGACGACGTAATTTTACACGGATTTGAAGCGCAAATTGCGTGGCAATTAACCGATGAATTTAAAGTAGATTTATTCTCAGATTATGTGCGTGCACGCCTTAAAGACGGCGGCGATTTACCCCGTACTCCACCGCTTCGTTTTGGCAGCGAGTTAAGCTATCAAACAGATAAACTCAGTGCCCATATTCACGTTACTCGCTATCAAAAGCAAGACCGCATAGCCCCACAAGAAACAGCCACAGACGGCTACACATTGGTTGATGCAAGCATCTCTTACGACCTTTCAGTATTAAACCAAGATATGTCTGTTTACCTGCGTGGCAGCAACTTAACAGATACAGAAGCACGCGTGCACAGCTCGTTTGTAAAAGATATAGCACCACGTCCAGGACGTAGCTTTGCACTAGGCATTCGCGGTTATTTTTAAGCATTAAAAAATTATAATTAAAGGAAATAAACATGAAAAAACTATACAAATTAAAGCTTATTGCGCTGGCTATTAGCACTACATTTATTACAGCCTGTGGCGATGCAGAAACCAATATTGTAGAAAAAGATCCTATTGTTGTAGAAGACGAGCACGATCATGACGATGATGATCACGACCATGATGATGGCTACACAATTGATTCATTGGGCAGATTAGCTGTGCTTGCAGGCAACAGCAACGAAGCCCACTTTTATGATCTAGATGACAACTCACTTCTTGAAACATTTACCCTGACGAATGATTCAAGCACGTTGTCGTCATCACCTGATTTTCGTTATGCCGTTATTGCAAGCCGCGCACAAGATTACTTAGGCTTTATTGATGGTGGTTTATGGCGTGAAGACCACGGCGAGCATTTACACGACTACGAGCAAAGCCCAGCGGCTAGCAGTTATGAGCTAACAAGTGGCAGCCGCCCTACTCACCTTGTAAAACACGACGGCCAATTAGCTGTTTTTTATGATGGTGATGCAGACTCAGGCACGGTTGCCTCTGTTGAAGTATTAACAGATAGCGACATAACAAGCGCAACAGCAACGCTACCGGGTATTAGCTACGATATTAATATGCACGGCGTAGCAGAGCCCCGCGGTGAGCATTTATTATCAACACTTCGCCGTGATGACAGCGAAAGCACATCGGTTGCTAAAGTACTGCCAGACCAAGTAGGTGTTTATCATTTTCATGATGGTGAATACGAGCTTGAACAAACCTTAGACCTTACGTGTCCTGATTTACACGGCGCGGCACAAAACCACGACTACGTGGCATTTGGCTGTAGCGATGGTGTGTTATTAGCCCACCAGCACGATGATGAATACGAAGCTGAAAAAATAGCGAATATTGCAGCCGTTGGCGATTTACGTATTGGTAGTATTTATGGCCACGAAGACAGCGAGACCTTTATTGGCGTAGCATCTGGCCATGGTGGCGGCGAAGCCGTAATTGTAACTATTAACCCAACAACAGCACAAATGGAAGAACTAGAATGGCAACTAGCCGATGGCGCAAGTGCTGTGTCGTACTCTTTTTCTGCCCATGGCGAGCACTTTTTAATATTAGACAGCTTAGGCTTTTTAAATGTATTTAGCGCACACGACCATGATGGCGAAATGCATTGGGAGCTTGAAGGCCAAGTGGATATTACCGAGCAAGACGTATTAACCATGCCAGAGGGCATGAGCTTTAGCATGACAGTGGCGCAAAATGGTCAGTTTGCTTATGTAGCCGACCCTATTGCTCAGCACGTTGTGCAAGTACATCTTGAAGACCTAGAAATTGAAAGTGAGGTTGAGCTTACTTTTGCTCCTAGTGCAATTACTTGGCTTGGTATTGCGCAAGAGGAAGAAGAAGGCGATCACGACCACTAATTTCACTCTTTAAAAAAGAGTACTCCCTTGAAGGTTGGCGTTTTAATGCCAACCTTTTTTTATTCACATTTTGTAACAGACCTTTTATCGCAAGTGCATCGCTATTTATAACCTTATTGTTATGATGTAACAGCTATTAATATAGGATGTAATCCCATGAAAAAATTAACAACATTGGCGCTTGCCTTGGCTGCGGTTATTGCACCGAGCGTATCAGCCTATGAAACTAAAGACACTCGCTTACTACGCTTTCCTGATATTCATAACCAAAACGTGACCTTTGTTTACAGCGGCGATATTTATATTGCTAATACACAAACCGGCGAAAGCAAACGTTTAACCGACCACATTGGTTTTGAAACATTTCCTAAGTTTTCACCTGATGGTAAGCGCATTGCGTTTTCGGCTGAGTATAACGGCAGCCGCCAAGTATATGTGATCAACAGCGATGGCTCAGGCCTTAAGCAACTTACCTACTACAACGATGTTGGCCCAATGCCGCCGCGTGGTGGTTTTGATTACCGCGTTTTAGATTGGACCGCCGATGGTAAAAATGTGGTGTTTAGAGCTAACCGCACACCGTGGGGCAAACGTATGGGTCGCCCTTATATGGTTCCTGCCGACGGTGGCCTTGAGCAACCTTTAGCTATTCCAGAAACGGGCGGCGGTATGCTCTCGCCAGATGGCAGTAAGTATGTTTATACGCCCATTGACCGTGAGTTTCGTACTTGGAAACGCACCCGTGGCGGCCGTGCGCAAGACGTATGGGTTTACGATTTAGAAAAAAACATCTCAGAGCAACTGACTACTAACCGCGCAACCGATCAGCAACCTACCTGGGTTGGCGACAATATTTATTTTGTATCTGATCGTGACTACACACTAAATCTTTACCAATACCGCAAAGGCAATGAGCCTAAAAAGCTTACCAACTTTAAAGACTTTGACGTACTTTGGCCTTCAGCAGGCCCTAATGCGGTTGTGTATGAAAACGGCGGTTACTTATATCGCTTTGACGCAAAAACACAAAAAAGCACTAAGCTGAGCATTAACATTGCCGGTGTGCGCCAATACGCTATGCCGTACAGCAAAAATGTGAGCGACTTTATTGACTCTATGTCGATTTCTCATGATGGCAAACGTGCTGTATTTACAGCCCGTGGCGAGCTATTTAGCGTACCCGTTAAACAAGGCCCTACGCGTAACTTATCGTACACTCAAAAAAGCCGTGAAATAGACGCAAGCTGGTCGCCAAATGGGCGTTACATTGCTTACATGAGCGATGAAAGCGGCGAGTACGAAATTTACCTAAAAGATCGCAGTAAAAATAATGCCATTAAACAACTAACTAGTAATGGCACTATTTGGCGCTTTACGCCTATTTGGTCACCCGATAGCACTAAGTTGTTGTTTGCAGATAAAAACCACACACTGTGGTGGTTAGATGCAAAATCGGGCAAGCAACACAAAATTGATACCGGTATTTACGACGAAGACGGCATTACTCAATATACGTGGTCGCCTAATAGCCAAGATATTGTGTATGTAAAAAATAACGAAAACCGTTATGCATCGCTTTGGCACTACAACCTTAAAAAGAAAAAGGTAACGCGCCTAACAGACGAAATGAGTAATGAGCAAAACCCAACCTTTTCGCCAGATGGCCAATATCTTTACTTTAGCTCTGAGCGCGACTTTAACCTTGCGTTTAGCAGCTACGAGTTTGACTACATGTTTAACCGCGCCACCCGTATTTATGCGGCCGCTGTAAACAACAGCGTTAAACCGCTTATCGCCTTACAAAGTGACGAAACCACGATTGTAAAAGATAAAGACGATGAAAAAGAAGACGACAAAAAAGTTAAAAACGCACTGCAAAGCAGCGACTTTATGCAGCGTGTTACCGCACTTAATGCACCCGCGGGCAATTACCGTGGCTTAACCGCAGTAAAAGGCGGCGTGCTTACACTTGCCAATGGTGGTTTACAACTTATAGGCACCGAGCACGATAGCGAGCTAGAAACAGTGGCTAAAGGTGTTAGCAATTACACTATATCGAGCAACAGCGAGCACCTGCTTGTACATACAAGTGGCGGTTACAGCTTAATTGAGCCTAAACCAAAGCAAGACCTAGACGCCAATAAGCTCGATTTAAGTAAAATGACGCTTAAAATTGACCCGCAAGCTGAGTGGCAGCAAATGTATGTAGAAGGCTGGCGCACCCTGCGCGACTGGTTCTACGACGAAAACCACCACGGTCAAGATTGGGATGCTATTTTAGCTAAATACCAACCTATGGCTGATGCTATTAGCCACCGTAGCGACCTTGATTATGTACTGAGTGAAATTGCTGGCGAAATTAACTCAGGCCATATTTACGTGCAATCGGGCGATATGCCAAAAGCCGAACGTAAAAAACACGGCTTATTAGGCGCTAAGCTTGCAAGCGATCCATCGGGTTATGTAAAAATAGAGAAAATCTTCAAAGGTGAAAACTGGCATGACGATTTCCGTTCACCACTGGGGACTACAGGCGTAAAAGCACATAACGGCGATTACATAATTGCGGTAAACGGCCGCTCGGTTAAAGACGTTGCTAACTTTTACGAACTCCTTGAAAACACCCAAGGCGAGCAAGTAGAGCTGGTGCTAAACAGCAAGCCGCGTAGCAAAGGCGCATGGCAAGTAACTGTAAAACCAGTAGCCAGTGAGCAAGGTTTACGTTATTTAGAGTGGGTTAACTCGCGTGCAGCCTACGTTAATAAGTTATCAAATGGGCGCATTGGCTACGTACACCTGCCAAATACAGCATATGAAGGTAACCGCGCCATGTTTAAAAACTACATGCCGCAAACCACTAAAGACGCCATGATTATTGATGACCGATACAACGGTGGTGGCTTTATTCCTGAGCACATGATCACCTGGCTTGCACGTAAACCACTTAACTACTGGAAACGTCGAGGCACCGAGCCCACTAAAACGCCACAGTTTGCGCACGACGGCCCAAAAGCCATGCTAATAAACGGCTATTCAAGCTCCGGCGGTGATGCAATTCCTTACTACTTCCGCAAAGCGGGGTTAGGTAAGCTAATTGGTACGCGTACGTGGGGTGGCTTAATTGGTATTTCTGGTAACCCTAGCCTTGTAGATGGCGGGCAAGTCATTGCGGCTACTTTCCGTATTTTAGATACCCAAGGTAACTGGATTATAGAAAACGAAGGCGTTGCACCTGATATTAAAGTAATTGACCGCCCAGAACTCATTTACAAAGGCCAAGATCCATCTATAGAACGTGCTGTACAGGAGTTATTAAAGGAGCTTAAAGCAAACCCTAAGCAACCTTTAGTGGTGCCACCAGCACCGTCTAAATTTTAATTTGCTGTATAGCTAAATAAGCTAGGGCGTGTTGATCTTTGATGGTTGAATTTGCAGCAGCATGTTTGGTTTTTAGGCAAGGCAGAGCCTATGTAGTGTGGTTATTCCCCATAAATAGGCGATAACGCAGCATAAATGCCAAACATGCGCTGCCCTCTGGGTTCTTTCTAGGGACGATTGACTCTTTGTTGCTCGGTTTTTACTTAGCCCACTAGGTTACAAACCTCGCGCCGCGATTTAATCGCCCCTAGATTGAACAAATTTCAATC